>JACXUS010000027.1 GCA_014763785.1 Sphingomonadales bacterium
GCAAAACCCCTCCGGCGGGGGGTGCGGGGGGCTGGCCCCCCGCCGTCCCTGCCGCCGCAGGCCTTGCCAATCGGCCCCGCCTCGCGCAGGAAGGACGAAACGGAGTGCATGCGATGAAGAAACCGTCCTGGGTGATCGACAAGGAACGCGCCAAGCGGGCGGCTTCGGCCGAGACCGTCTGGCTGTTCGGTCTGCATGCGGTGCGCGATGCGCTGATGAACCCCGCGCGGGTCAAGCTGCGCCTCGTGCTGACCAAGAATGCCGCCGACAAGCTCGGCCCCGCGATCGCTGCGGGCGGCATCGAGCCCGAGATCGTCGATCCGCGCAAATTTGACGCCCATGTCACCCTTGCCCCGGACTCTGTCCATCAGGGCGCCGCGCTCGAGGTGAAACCGCTCGACTGGGGCAAGTTTTCCGAGGTCGCGCTGACCGGCGAGGGCGCGCCGCTCGTGGTGCTGCTCGACCGGGTGACCGATCCGCATAACGTGGGCGCGGTGCTGCGCTCGGCCGAGGTCTTCGGCGCGCGCGCCGTCATTGCGCCCGCGCGCCATTCGGCGCCCGAAACCGGCGCGCTGGCCAAGACCGCCTCGGGCGCGCTGGAACGTCAGCCCTATTTCCGGGTGACGAACCTTGCCGATGCGATGACCGAGCTGCGCGAGATGGGCTATATCCTGCTGGGTCTGGATGGCGAGGCGCCGCTGACCCTGGCCGAGGGGCTGGCGCAGGCGGGCACGCGGCCGGTGGGTCTGGTGATGGGCGCCGAGGGGCCGGGGCTGCGCGAGAAGACCCGCGAGACCTGCGATGCGCTGGTGCGCATTCCCTTTGCCGGGGGGTTTGGCTCGCTCAACGTCTCGAATGCGGCGGCGGTGGCGCTTTATGCGGCCAGTTCGCGCTGAGATCACAAAACCGGGATATTTCCCCCGCGCCTCTTTAACAGGCGCTTTACACACCTATGTTTTGATTTACGGGCGCGGCTCTGGAACCGTCGCGCCTTTGTTCACTGTCCCTCGTTCCGCCACTTGAGCGCCCGGCCCCGATGGCCCGGGCGCTTTTTTCTTGCCAGACTGGAGGAAATCCCGATGAACGCCCCCGAAATCAAAGCGATCCTGACCGAGGCCAAGGTGATCGCCGTGGTCGGCATCTCGGCCAACCCGGCGCGCCCCTCGTATGAGGTGGCGGCCTTCCTGCAGGGGCGCGGCTATCGAATCATCCCGGTCAATCCGGGGCTGGCGGGGCAGGAGTTGCTGGGCGAGGGGGTCTATGCCGATCTGGCGGCGATCCCGGCCGAGATCGCCGTCGATATGGTCGATATCTTCCGCCGCTCCGAGGCGGTGCCCGAGGTGGTCGCGGCGGCGCTGGCGCATCTGCCCGCGCTGCGCACGATCTGGATGCAGCTTGGCGTGGTTCACGAGGGCGCAGCGGCGCAGGCGCGGGCGCGCGGCGTCAAGGTGGTGATGGATCGCTGCCCGAAGATCGAATACCCGCGGTTGATCGGGGGCTGAGCCGCGCAAAAGCGGTGGCGCGGGCTGCGGGTTCTGGCTAGGTTTTCCCCGAAAACACGGCGCGGGTCTTGTGCGGGACGCGCCGGCCGCTTAATTGTAAATGGAATTAACATTGGAGGTCGGCATGGCCGGTTTTGAAGCCCAGATCGAGAAGACGAGCCGCGAGATCGCCGAGGCGCAGAGCAAGATCAGTGCGGTGACGAGCCGGATCGAGGCCGCCCGCGATCAGGCGGTGCCGGGCCTCGATATCGAGAATGCCACGCTGGCCGATGTGCAGGCCCATAGCGATGCGATGAATGCCAATATCGCCGAGCTGATCATGGGGCTCGACGATGTGACGGCGGGTTTTTCCAAGGATTTCGAGGAGCTGCGCAGCAAGACCGGCTGGGAGAGTTTCGTCGGCGTCTTTGCCAAGGGCAAATCCGAATCGATGCGCGCCGAGCGTCTGCGCGCCGCCTCGATCGACACCAAGCTGCAGGATCTGATCGCGAAATCGGATTCGATCGTGACGCTGCTCAATGGCCAGCTGGCCGTGCTGAACGAGCAGAAGGCCAAGGTCGAGGCGAACCTCGGCGCGACGCTCTCGGACCGCGAGGCGGTGGTGGCGAGCCTTGAAGGCACGCGCGCCGAGATCGTCGCGATGGACCCCAAGATCATCGAGCTGGAAAACAAGATCGCGGTCGAGCAGGACGCCGCCGCGCGCACCCGGCTGGAAACCGAGCTGGCGGATCTGAACATGCGCTACAACGCGCTGGTTCAGGATGAGCAGGTGCAGCTGGCGAAAAGCCAGACGCTGGAGCGCTATATCGAGCAGGGCAAGACCTGGGTCGACAGCCTGACCAATCAGGCCGCGACGCAGCTTGTGCTGATCAACAAGCTCTCGACCGATACGCAGCAGCGTGTGGTGCTTTATGATGCGCTGACGAAATCGCTGAAGACCGCGCAGCAGCAGGATATCGCCCACCGGATCAACGAGATCGGCGTGAAGACCGACCAGGAGGCGCAGACCGCGATGGCCGGGATCGGCGCTGCGACCAATGCCAAGATGGCCGAGATGCTCGAGGCCCACGGCGATCAGATGGTCTTCGCGCGCAATGTGCTGGAACAGAAGGCCAAGGCCGACGAGCGCTTCGCCCGGCGCTTTGCCGCGATCGTCGAGAAACACGACAAGAACCTGTATGGGGGTTAAGTGGTCCAGACCGATCTGACCCGCGATCACAAGGCGCTCGATGAAAGCGCCCGGGCGCGCTATTTCGCGAAATTCGACGCGATCACCCGGATCATGGAGGGGGTCGCGGCGCGGATGGACCGCGAGCTGACGCGGCCCGATACCGAGATCCTCGCGCGGTATGGTCGGGCGATTGCGACGACCTTTCGGGCGCTGGGGCGCAAGTATCAGGTGGCCGGGCGGGTCCTGGGCCCCGCGCGGCGGCATCTGACCTTCGATCTGCACGAGAGCGGCTTTCCGATCTATCTGGAACTGGTCTCGATGGCCAATGATGCGGCGCAGGCGGGCGCGCAGCTGGGCGCCATGCCGAGTGTCGCCGAGCTGAAGGATCAGATGCTGCGGCATATCCTTGAGGCGCGCGAAGTGCCGGTCGATCTGCAATATGCGATCAGCCAGCGGCTTTATCACGAGGCTTTGGTGGCGGGCGGGCTCTTCTGGCCGCAGATGCCGCCCGAAATCGTCGCGATGCCGCGCGAGGCCCCGGGGAAGCGGGCGCGGTTCAAGCTCGACTGGGCGGTCTATGACAGCCAGCTCAATGTGCCGGTGGTCTATATTCTCGAGGTTGAGGACAGCGGGCGGCGCGGGCTGGCCACGGATGCCGGGCGGCTGGCGCGGCTGGGCGAGCATCTGATGGCGCAATCGGTGGGCGGGCTGAAACTCCTGACCATCGCGCGCGGGATCGACGCCGATTTCGCCGATCTGCACCCCAAGCGGCTGGTGCGCATTCACCTTGGGCCGATGTATTCGAGCGCGTTCACCCTGCAGAGCGGCCCGATCCGCGAGGTGCTGGAGGGCGCGCGCGCCCCCGAGGGCGAGGATTGGGCGCTGGCCTGGACCATCGAAGAGCTGGAAAGCGAGCGGGTCGAGCTGGAGAAGGGCTGGTTTTCCACCACCGAGCGGCAGGTGTTCCGGCTCGATCCCTTTACCGGCAGCGGGCAGGATCTGGGCGCCACGCGGATGCGCCGGGCGCTGATCCTGCCGCAGCGGCCGTTTCAGGTGCTGGCGGAGCTCGATCCGCCGGGGTTCCGCGATGTGCGCAAGTTCGTCGTGGGCGCGGGCGGGCAGGTGCTGGTTTACGAGTGAGGCGGCGGACCGGGGTTCCACCCCGGACCCCGGGATATTTAGAGCAAGATGAAGGGGATGGCCGGTGCAGCCGCGTGACGAGATGGAGCTGAGGGAAGAGGCGATCCGGGCGCATTATCCGGCCGCCGAGGCGATGCTGGCGGGCTTTGACCATGCGCCGCGGCTGGCCAAGGCGGGCGCGCCCGAGGCCGTCGAGCGGTCCTCGGGCGTGGTGACCGGGGCGCGGCGGTTTCGATCCACCACCCCCGGGCTGGTGACGCGGCCGACAGTGGCCGCCGCGGGCGTGCGGCTGATCGAGCGCATCGAGGGCGTGGGGGGCGACGCCTTGCCCGGCCCGGTGCAGGCCGCGGTGTTGCAGGGGCTGCGGCGGGCTTTGGCGATTGCACTGGCGGTGGGCGACGCGTTTTCCGAGGTGACGGGGCTTTCTGAGTTGAAGAAGGCCAATCTGGAAGGCCGGTTGCCCGAGGCCCGGCGGACCGAATTCTCGGCGCTGCTGGCGGCCGAGGCGCTGGCGGTCCTGTCGGTCTTTGCCAATGCGACCGGGTTCCTGTTGGCGGCGCAGGCGGGCGAGGAGACGGTCGAGATCGGCGCGCTGGACGAGGTCCTGACCGACAATGCGCCGCTGGCGCTGCATGGCGCGCTGTGGGAGCTTGATCAGGATATCGCCCTGCACGGCAGCGATCCGGGCAAGCTGGTGGCGACCGTTCTGGCCTTTGCCGAGGCGCTCTCGGCCCGGGCCCGGGCGCGGGGGGAACAGCTGCCCGCCACCGCGGCCTTTGCGGGCGCCGCCTGGCGGGTGGCGGCCGATGATCTGCCGATTGCGGGCTTTGCGCCCTCGCGCAAGGCGCGCGGCACGAGCCTGATCATGCAGTTCAAGAAACCCGAGGAGGTCGTCGGCAACCATATCGCCAAATATCAGGCGATGCGGCTCGCCAAGATGCTGATGGCCTATGATTTTCAGCGCAAGATGAACCCCTTCGCCGAGCTCGGCGGGTTCATCTTCACCTTCATGGGGGACGGCGCGCCGGGCACGGGGAAAACCACGCTCATTCAGATGATGGCCGGATTGCTGAATGAGTATTGCAAGGTCGCGGGCTATCCCTTCCGCTATCAGAATTTCGGCATCGACAATATCGACAGCTATCAGGGCAAGTCGGGGCAGAATGCCAAGGCCTTCATTCAAGGGGTGATGGACCCCGCCGTGATCGGCTTCGGCACGGTGGATGACATCGACCAGATCGCGGGCAAGCGCGGCGACCGGCAATCGAGCGCGGGCCAGCAAGAGGTGACCGCGGTGCTGATGGAAGCCTTCGCCGGCGCCAATACCGTGGTGCGCGGCAATTGCACCTTCGGGATGTTCTCGAACTTCCCCGAGAATGTCGACGATGCTTTGCGCCAGCGGGCCGGGGCGCGGTTTCTGGTGGATGGTCCGCAAAGCCGGGCGGATTACATCGACATTCTGGCGCTGCTTCTGGGCAAGAAACACCAGATCCCCTTGGGCGATCACGATTTGATGGCGGCGCAGGCGATCCAGCGCGCGGTCAGCGAGAGCTACGCCCGCCACGCGCGGCCGATGGAGGCCGGGCTCATTGCCGTTTACGACCGGGTCGAGGCGCAGATCGGGCCGCTCGACACGATCGCCAAGCTCGGCACCTATCTCAAGGCGATCCAAGAGGCCGATCCGCGCTTCACCGGCCGCGCGATCAAGAACATCACCGATGCGGTCAAGGTCCGCGCGATGGATTTCGAGCTGCCCGATGACTGGATGGAGGACCCCGCGCTGTTTCTGGCCAAGGACTACGACACCAAATCGGCGATGATCGCCGAGCTGCGCCGCCCGGTCACCGCCGAGATGGTGCTGCAGGAGATCAACCGCTACGCCGACAGCGAATTCCGCTATGCCGACAAGTCGGACGAGGTGGCGATTGGCGCCATGGTGCGCGACATGGGCCGGGCGGAAGAGGCCAAGCGGCGGTATCTGGAGGGGCGCGGGTGAAACGCCTCATCGACAAGGGCCTGATGTTCGGCAATCTGGTGCGGGTGGACAGCCCGGCGCTGGTCGAGCGGTATAACCGCGCGCTGAAGAAGCTGACCGGCCGGGTCACGGCCGAGACCGAGTTTCATATCGACATCTCCGGCTTCTCGCCCGAGGTCGGCGACGAGCTCGGCGATCCGCGTTACCTCAACCCCAATGGCGTCAACCGGCAGTTCATCCTGCTGAGCCCCGAACAGAAGACCGCGCCGCTTCTGAATGCCACCTTCTCGACCGAGCGCGCGATCCTGCGCCGCTTCATCGAGGCCAATGCGGCCGAGCTCTTCAGCCTGACCGCGCGCGATGCGGTTCTGGGCGAGCTGGAGGATACGGTCTATGAGCTCGACAGCCCCGCGCGGCTGATGGATCTCAATCATATCAACGTGGTGGCCGATACGACGGGCGAGCATCTGGCCGAGGCTGACCGGCTGGCGGGGCTGATCACGCGGTTCCGGACCGAGCCCGAGGGCTGGCATGATGACCGGCTGATCGCCGAGATGATCGCGCTGGCCAAGACCTCGG
This sequence comes from Sphingomonadales bacterium, assembly GCA_014763785.1. Lineage (GTDB taxonomy): Bacteria > Pseudomonadota > Alphaproteobacteria > Rhodobacterales > Rhodobacteraceae > Rhodobacter. The sequence continues at coordinate 6,368 of JACXUS010000027.1, forward strand.
GCGATCTGGCGCGCGCGCCCGTCGTGCTGCGCGAGACCGCCTTTGCGACGCCCGATTTCTGGACCGCGCATTTCGGCGGCGCCTATCTCTTTCGCTCGGTCGAGCGGCCGGTTCTGATCGCGATGGGCGACCGGCTGGCGCTGGGCGCGCTGCCGGTGACCTGCTTTGGCCATGAGCAGCGCAACGAGATCGCGCGCTTCCTGCAGGAAAACGCCCTGGCCGAGCCGATCGTGCGGGCGCGGGGCACCGATTCGGGCGCGATCCTGCGGCAGAAGATGGATTTCATCCTGATCGACGCGGCGGCGGCGCTGGGGCTCGATACCGGGGCGGCCTCGCGGCGCGAGCTGCGCGCGGTGGCGCAGCGGCTGGGATCGGCCTTGCCCGCGGAATTTCAGGCGCTGGCCGAGCTGCTCGCCTGGGTCGAGGCGGGCGGGCAATGGCCGCGGATCGACAGCACCCATCCGGGCTATTTCTACACGCTGCGGGCGACGCAGGGGCCCTTGCGCGATCTGGTCAACATGCTGCTGGCCGAGCTTGCGCCCAAGGACCTGCGCCAGCTTTTCATCTGTCACAAGGAGCTCTTCTATCGGCTTTACGCGACCTGGCCCGAGGCCAAGCGCGCCTATGTGGCCGATGTGCTCGAGCGCGAATATCAGATCGACAAGGCGGGCGCGCGGGCGCGGCTCTTTGGGCCCGAACCCGGGATGGAAGAGCCGCCCGCCCCGCCACCCCTGCCGCAGCCCGGCCCCTGGGAGCGGCGCGCGCCTGCGCGGGACCCGGTCGATCTGGTCGGGCCCTGGGGCGCGGTCAGAAGGGAACGGCGATGATCGGATTTCTCAGGCTTGCGATCTTTGGCGTCCTGGGCGCGGCGGTGGCCTATTGGGCGCTCTTGATCTATACCCGCTCGACCACCCGCGAGCGGCTGGAGAAGGACTGGGCCCGCGCCCATCCGGGCGAGGATGACAGCCCCGCGCGCGATGCCTATATCGAGGCGGGGCTTGCGGGCTATGAACGCAGCCTGCGCCGCAAGGTGCTGTGGCTGGTGCTGGTGCTGCCGGCCGTGGTGGTCGGCGTGTTGATCTATCTGGTGAATTACGCGTGAGGCGGCGATGAAATATGTGAAATGGACCCTGATCGCGGTGATCGCGCTGATTGTCGGCGGTTTCCTGCATTACACCCTGCCGCAGCACGATATCGTGCGGGTGGTGAACACCTATCAGGAGCGGCAGGACCTGTCGGACTGGACGCGCATCTTCTGGTCGCAGCCCGATGATCAGTCGGGCACGCTGGTGAACCGCGATGTGCAGTTCATCTCGACGATCCAGACCAACGGCAAGCCGATGGTCTACCGCAACGAGGATACCGGCTGGCGCTGGCCGCCCTATTTCAAATTCGACACCGCCAGCCTGCAGACCGAGGCGGATGATCTGAAATCCAGCTCCGAGGCGCCGAAATGGGCGGTGATCACCCATTACGGCTGGCGCAATGAGCTGCTGTCGATCTTCCCCAATGCGGTCGGGATCAAGCCGGTCGCCGGGCCCGATGTGACGATCATCCCTTGGGTCAACATCATCCTGCTGACGCTGCTTCTGGTCATCGTGCTGACGATCCGCGCCATGCTGCGCCAGTTCAAGGAGCGCTCGATCGACCCGGTGCTGGAGGATGTCTCGGAGGCCTGGGACGAGGTCGAAGAGCGCGCCGATGCGGCCGGCGACCGCGCGCGCGGCACCTGGGGCCGGTTCACGGGCTGGCTTGGGACGTGGAAGGGCAAGCCGCGGGGCTAGGGGCCTTCGGGCCCGCCCCATCGGGCGCTGTCCTTTTGTCTTGAGTTTCGACGGCCGCGCGCTAGCGTCCGGCGCATCGCGGACTGAACAGGATAGTTCAAAATAATTCGTCGGATTTTACTGCAGGTCATTTCTCGGGCCGAGACGCGCATCGGGGTGCGCCTCGACTATGCGCGCAAGATCGCCGAAACCGATGCCGGGCTAATGCTGCGCTATGGCAAGATTTTCGGCTTTCTCGACCCGAACCGCAAGGTGCCTGCCGCGGCCTATCATGTCGCCCGGCTGCGCGGCGCGATCAGTGCCGATTGCGGAACCTGTGTCGAGGCCGAGATCAATCTGGCCAAGGCCGCAGGCGTTCCCGCCGCGGTCATCGACGCGGCCTTGCGCGCGGATCACGCCGCGCTGGGCGGCGATCTGGCGACGGTGGCGCGTCTGGCCGATGCGGTCGTGGGCGCGCGCGAGGATGCGCCAGAGGCACGCGCGCAGGTTCAGCGCGCCTATGGCGATGCGGGGCTGATCGAGCTCAGCTTTGCAATGACCGGCGCCGCGCTCTTGCCGGGGATCAAACGCGCGATGGGCTATGCCACCACCTGCGACCTGAGCACCCTGCGCAAGCTGGCCTGAGGCGGGCGACCCCCGGCAACGGCCCCCTCACTCGCCGTAGGGCACCCAGATCGTCTTGATCTGGGTTGCCTGCGTCAGGAAGGCCCGGCCCTGCGCGCCTGCCCAGTCGCGGTTGGGCATCGTCCAGGTGGCCTTGAGGTTGCCGGTGCTCTCGGTTTCCACCATCGCGCGGCCCGCGGCCCCGCCGACATACCAGAGCGCGGCCACGTCATCGTGCTGCGCGAGCGTCTCTGCAAGCTCATCCTTGGGGCCGGTCACGATATTGACCACGCCGCCGGGCAGGTCGGAGGTGTCGAAGACCTGATAGAGATCGGTCGCGGCCAGGGGCATCGAGGCGCTGGGCACCGCCACCACCCGGTTGCCCATGGCGATCGCGGGCAGCACAAGGCTGGCAAAGCCCAGAAGCGGCGCGGCATCGGGGCAGACGACGCCCATCACGCCGAAGGGTTCGGGCATGGCCACGGTCACATTGCGGGTTTTCGTGGATTTCACCGCGCCGTCGAACTTGTCGGCCCAGGCGGCATAGTGGAAGGCGCGGGCAATGGTCGCCTGCACCTCGGACGCATCGTGGCCGGTGGATTTCAGCCGCGCCTCGAACTCAGCAGCGCGGGCAGCGAGGTTCTCGGCAATATAATATAGCACTTGCGCGCGGTTGTGGCCGGTCACGCGGGACCAGCCGGCGGCCTTGTGCGCGGCCTCGACGGCGTTGCGGATATCCTTGCGACTGCCCAACGGCGCCAGGCCGATCTCGGCGCCCTTGTGGGTGATCGCATAGGAATAGCCGCTGTCGGGCCGGGTCTGCTTGCCGCCGATATAGAGCTTGGCGGTGCGGTCGATGCCCACCGCGGCGGGCGTCTCGGGCTGGGGTACGGCGCTGAAATCGGCCGGTGCCTCGGGGCGCTCCTTGGGCGTGGGCGCGCGCAGATAGGCCGCCATTCCCTCGCGCCCGCCCTCGCGGCCAAAGCCGCTCTCGCGCATCCCGCCGAAACCGGCCGCGGCGTCGAAGGTGTTGGTCTGGTTGATCCAGACGACGCCCGCGCGGACCTGCGCCGCGATATCCATGGCGAGCGTCAGGTTCTCCGACCAGATCGAGGCCGAGAGGCCGTAGCGGGTGTTGTTGGCCAGTTCCACCGCCTCATCGGGCGTGCGGAAGGTGGTGAGCGTCGCGACAGGGCCGAAGATTTCTTCCGACCAGACCGGGTTGGCGGGCTCGGCATTCAGGAAGACGCCCGGCGCGCAGAACTGGCCCTCGGGCAGCTGGCCTTCAGGGGTGATCAGGCGTGCGCCCGCGGCCTCGCCCGCGGCCAGCAACCCGCGGATGCGCGCCAGCTGCGCGGGGCTGACGATGGCGCCGATATCGGTGCATTTGTCCAAGGGATCGCCCACGCGCAGGCGCGCCATGCGGGCGGTGAGCTTCTCGGTGAAGCGCTCTGCCACGGCTTCGGCCACCAGCAGACGCGAGCCCGCGCAGCAGACCTGCCCCTGGTTGAACCAGATCGCATCCACCACGCCCTCGACCGCGGCATCGAGATCGGCATCGGCGAAGACCACGAAGGGCGACTTGCCGCCCAGTTCCAGCGTCAGCGCCTTGGCGCTGCCTGCGGTGGCGGTGCGGATCGCGCGGCCAATCTCGGTCGAGCCGGTGAAGGCGATCTTGTCGACGTCAGAGGCGACCAGCGCCGCGCCCGTCTCGCCCTCGCCGGTCACCACGTTGACCACGCCCTTGGGCAGGCCGATCTCGGCGCAGATCTCGGCAAAGGCCAGCGCCGTCAGCGGCGTCTCCTCGGCGGGTTTCAGCACGACCGTATTGCCCGCAGCCAGCGCGGGCGCAATCTTCCACGCCAGCATCAGGATCGGGAAGTTCCACGGGATCACCGCCCCCACGACGCCATGCGGCGCGAGGCAGGGGAACTCCTCGGCCACAAGCTCCGCCCAGCCCGCATGGTGATAGAAATGCCGGATGGCAAGCGGCAGGTCGATGTCGCGCGCCTCGCGGATCGGCTTGCCGTTGTCGAGCACCTCCAGCACCGAGAGGAACCGCTCGCGCTTTTGCAGATGCCGGGCGATCGCATAGAGCCACTTTGCGCGCGCATGTCCCGGCAGGGCGGCCCATTTCGGCGCGGCCTTGCGCGCGGCCTTGACGGCGGCGGCCACATCCTCGGCCGTGCCGCGGGTCACGCCCGCCAGAGTGGCGCCGGTCGCGGGGTTCACGCTGTCCCAGCCCGCCCCCGGCTTGGTGAAGGCGCCGTCGATGAAATGGCCAAACCGGCCGCGCGCAGCCAGCCAGCCGTCGACCTCGCCCGTCGCCTCGGGGGCGGGGCCATAATCCATGGTTTCGAGGATCTCTTTCACACTCGGCATCTTTCCCTCAGGCCATCGCATGGCGGGTCGAGGACGCATAGCGCCCGGTGACATGGTGCTCGAGCTGACGCTCGATATCGGCGAGCATCGACGAGGCGCCAAGGCGGAACAGGTCCGGCCGCAGCCAGTCGGTGCCCAGCTCCTCCTTCATCAGGATCTGCCAGGCGAGCGCATCCTTGGCGCTTTTCATGCCGCCCGCGGGTTTGAAGCCCACGCGGTGGCCCGTGCGCTCACCATAATCGCGCAGCGCCCGCACCATGGTCAGGCTGACCGGCAGGGTGGCGTTCACCCCTTCCTTGCCGGTCGAGGTCTTGATGAAATCGGCGCCCGCCTGCATCGCCACCATCGAGGCCATATAGACATTGCGCAGCGTTTTCAGATCGCCGGTGGCAAGGATCGCCTTCATATGCGCGGGACCACAGGCGGCACGCATCGCGGCAATCTCATCGTAAAGCGCCTGCCAGTTGCCCTGCAGCACATGTGCGCGGGTGATCACGATGTCGATTTCCGCCGCGCCCTCGGCCACGGCATATTCGATCTCGGCCAGCCGCAGGCTGAGCGGCATCAGCCCCGCCGGGAACCCCGTCGCGACCGAGGCCACCGGGATGCCGCTGCCCTCAAGCGCGCGCACCGCCGCGCCGACCATCGTCGGATAGACACAGATCGCCCCGGTGGTCAGCCCCTCGAGCCCGAGCCCTTCGAGGATATGCGGCGCCAGCGGCGCGCGGGCCTTGGCGCAGAGCCGCGCGACGCGCGCGGGCGTGTCATCCCCCGCCAGCGTCGTCAGGTCCATGCAGCGCACCGCGTTCACGAGCCACGCCGCCTGGTAAGTCTTCTTCAGGCTGCGCCGGGTGGTCAGGATCGCTGCGCGCGCCTCGGCCGCGGGGGTATTGACCGCGATTCGCTCGAACCACGACGGATCGAGCGGCACGCCGGGGTTGCGCGGATGGATATCGGTGCTGGAGGCCATTGCCGCTCCTGTCATCAAGGGGTGCGCGCAGGCTAGCGGAGGCGGGGCCGGGCTTCAACGCCTCCGCAACGGCACGGTCGCGGCCCCACAGCGCGCAAGATGCAAAGAATCTGCCTAAAACGCGAGCCAACCCATTGCCTCAAACTGCCGTATGCGTCACCCAAAGGGGGCGGGGGTAAGGGTTGCACGCGGTATGATGCATCTGGCGGAAGGGGAACGGCGGGTCGGCTACGCGATAGAGCGTCTGTTGGCCCCAGATGAGGCATGGCGCGGTCTGGTGCGCGAGATGGTCGCGCTCTGGTCCGATGAGCCACCTTTGGAAATCGGCTTCTCCATCGTCTCGGCTGCCGCGGCGATCGAGGCGAGCTTTGCCCCCGGCGGCCCCTCGCACGATGCGGCCGCCACGGGCTATCGGCTGGCCGCGCTGATCAGCGTCGATGTCTATGCGATGCAGATCCTGGAGATGCCGCGGGCGCGCGCCGCCGATCTGCTGGCCTATTGGGAAATCGACCCGTTCTTCGCCCGGCTCTGACGGGAAAAGCCCCGCGGGGCCGCGGGGCTTTGAGGGGCGTTCGGGGGCTGCGCACTCAGGCGTTGGCGGCCCGGATCTGCTCGGCCGCGTCCTTGTTGAACGCGACGCCCTTGTCGGCAAAGAGCTGGTCGAGCTCGCCCGAGAGGGTCATCTCGGTCACGATATCGCAGCCGCCGACAAACTCGCCCTTCACATAAAGCTGCGGGATCGTCGGCCAGTCGGAGAACTCCTTGATGCCCTGACGCACTTCGGCATCGGCCAGAACGTTCACGTCCTTATAGGCCACGCCAAGATAGTTCAGCACGCCCGCAACGCGGCTCGAGAAGCCGCATTGCGGCATGTCCCGCGTGCCCTTCATATAGAGCACCACATCATTGGTGGCGATATCTGCCTTGATTTGGTCGATCGCGCTCATGTCCTTCGTCCTTTCCGGGCGTCGCGCCCCATCATTCCGGCGCTTTGGTGGTCAGCGCCAGCGCATGCAGCGGGGCGTTCGGGCCATCCATCGCGCCCTTGAGCGCGGCAAAGACGGCGCGTTGCTGCTGCACGCGGTTCATCCCCTTGAAGGAGGCGTCGATCACCTCGGCGCCCCAGTGATTCCCGTCGCCCGCCAGATCGGTGATGGTGATCTTCGCATCAGGAAACCCCTCGCGGATCAGGGCTTCGATATCATGGGCTTCCATCGGCATGCGGGCTCTCCTCGGCTTTGCCTCAATCTAGGATGCGGCGGGCAGGGGGGCAAGGGGCGCTTGGGCCCTTGCGGTGGCGCCTGCCGCGGGCCGGGGTGCCTCCGGCGGGAGTATTTGGACCAAGAAGAAACCAACCCCCCGACCTCATGCCGCGCGGGGCCCGCTTTTCCTTGGAAAAATACTCTGCGGGGGGTGCGGGGGGCGCAAAGCCCCCCGTCCGTCCTGTCCATCGGGCGCGGCCTTAGCCCTCGATGGCCGCCGCAAAAGCCGTGCGATAGAGGCGCGAGAGCTCGGCCATCGGCGCGCGATCCGCGCCAAAGGCCACATCCGACCCGCCGAAGGTGCCAACGCGCGACAGCGTCACGCCCGCGGCCTGCGCCACCGCCGCCAGCGCATCGGCGCCCTGCGCGTCACAGGCCACCAGATAGCGCGCCTGATCCTCGCCAAAGAGTGCGCCGATATCGGCCGGATCGAGCTCGACACCCAAGCCCGCGCCTTCGGCCATCTCGAAGGCCGCCAGCGCGAGGCCACCATCGGCCAGATCGGTCGCCGCCTTGATCACGCCGCGGTTGGCGCGCAGGAACTCGCCATTCTTGCGCTCGTCAGTCAGATCGACCGGCGGCGCATCGCCCGCCTCGATCCCGAAGGCTTCATAGGCCAGCGCCGACTGGCCCAGATGGCCATGGCTCACGCCGATCACCAGCGCGATATCGCCCGCCTGCGGTTGGCCCGCGATCAGCTCGTCGAGCGATTTCAAGAGGCCCACGGCGCCAATCGTCGGCGTCGGCAGGATGCCGGTGCCGTCGGTCTCGTTGTAAAGCGAGACGTTGCCCGACACGATCGGGAAGTCGAGCGCGCGGCAGGCCTCGGCGATGCCTTTGATCGCGCCGACGAACTGGCCCATGATCTCGGGCTTTTCAGGGTTGCCGAAGTTCATGTTGTCGGTCGTGGCCAGCGGCAGCGCACCGACCGCGGTCAGGTTGCGATAGGCCTCGGCCACCGCCTGCTTGCCGCCCTCATAGGGGTTGGCCTTGACGTAGCGCGGCGTCACGTCGCTGGTGAACGCCAGCGCCTTCTCGGTGCCATGCACCCGCACGACGCCCGCACCCAGCCCCGGACGCACGACGGTATCGGCCATGACTTGGGTGTCGTATTGCTCGAAGACCCAGTTCTTGGCGGCATAGTTCGGGCTGCCGATCAGCGCCTTCAGCGCCTCGATGGCGCCGATTTCCGGCAGCGAGGTCAGTGGCGCAGCCTTCGGCGTTTCGACCCAGGGGCGGTCGTATTCCGGCGCCGAGGACGACAGTTTCGACAGCGGGATATCGGCCTTGACCTCATTGCCGTGCAGGATGAGGAACCTGTCCTCGGCGATGGTCTCGCCGACGATGGCGAAATCCAGATCCCATTTCTCGAAGATCGCGCGGGCCTCGGCCTCTTTCTCGGGCTTGAGAACCATGAGCATCCGCTCCTGGCTCTCGGACAGCATCATCTCATAGGCCGTCATATTGGCTTCGCGCTGCGGCACGTTGTCGAGGATCAGCTTGATGCCAAGCCCGCCCTTGTCGCCCATCTCGACCGCCGAGCAGGTCAGACCCGCCGCGCCCATGTCCTGAATGGAAATCACCGCATCGGTCTGCATCAGCTCCATGCAGGCTTCCATCAGGCATTTCTCGGTGAAGGGGTCGCCGACCTGAACGGTGGGGCGTTTTTCCTCGATCGTGTCATCGAATTCGGCGCTGGCCATGGTGGCGCCGCCCACGCCATCGCGGCCGGTCTTGGCGCCGAGGTAAACCACCGGCATGCCGACGCCCGAGGCCGCGCAATAGAAGATATTGTCGGTCTCGGCGAGGCCCGCGGCAAAGGCGTTCACCAGGCAGTTGCCATTATAGGCGGCATGGAAGCGCACCTCGCCGCCGACGTTCGGCACGCCGAACGCGTTGCCATAGGCACCGATCCCCTCGACCACGCCCTTGACCAGATGCCCGGTTTTAGGGTGGCTGGGCAGGCCGAAGCTGAGCGCATCCATCGCCGCGATCGGGCGCGCGCCCATGGTGAAGACATCGCGCAGGATGCCGCCGACGCCGGTCGCGGCGCCCTGATGCGGCTCGATATAGGACGGGTGGTTGTGGCTCTCCATCTTGAAGATGACCGCCTGACCATCGCCGATATCGACGACGCCCGCGTTTTCGCCGGGGCCGCAGATCACCTGATCGCCGGTGGTATGCAGCGTGCGCAGCCATTTCTTCGAGGATTTATAGGAGCAATGCTCGTTCCACATCGCCGAGAAGATGCCCAGTTCGGTGAAGCTGGGCGCGCGGCCCATGATCTCGAGCAGGCGCTGATACTCGTCGGGCTTGAGGCCATGGGCGGAAATCAGGTCGGCGGTGATCTGCGGCTCGTTCATGGCATCCTCCGGAAGGCGCGGCGTGGTGCGGCCTCTCTAGGGCATGACGGGGCGCGGGGAAAGAGGCGGCAGGGTGCGGGCAGCGATTCCGGGGCGGAAAATCAGGGATTTCGGCCGGGGTCCGGGGCGTGGCCCCGCGCCTTTGGACATCAGATCGCGGAGGATGCGGCCGGGCGCGGCATGAAACACTAGCCGGGGCCAAAAAAAGGCCGAGCCAAAGCTCGGCCCTAGTCCAACAGGGAGGTAAAGGTGATGGGAGTTTCCTCAATCCGTCACCTTCGATGCACGATTTATGTGCAGTTTATAAACCGTTCAAGGTGATTCATGCTGCGGTTGCATCATGGCCGCTATGCGTTGCGTGAATGCCTCAGCCGTCCGGACAGGTTTGCGCCTTGCGCCAAAGGGGGTTTGGCGCGTCTGGCGGGGCTGCGAGGGGGCGCGATCGGGCCGCAGCCGGGGCGCCGGGCTCACTCGGTCGCGGTGTCGCCCGACTGCAGGCGGCGATAGGTCATGATCTCTTCCTGCACGAAGTCGCGGAAGGCGGCGACGCGGCGGGATTGGCGCAATTCCTCGGGATAGGCGAGGAAGACAGGAACCTCGACCGACTCGATTTCGGGCAGCACGCGCAGGATGCCGGGGAAGTCGACGGTCAGGTAATCGGGCAGGATGCCGACGCCGATATGGTTCAGCACCCCCTGCAACACGCCGAAATAATTGTTCACCGTCAGCATCGAGGGCACATCCTGCGCCATCACCTGCTGGATCAGCTGGGCGCCGGCACTGACCTGCGGGGTCGAGGGGTTCTGACAGATCAGCCGGTGGTTGTGCATGTCCTCGAGCCGCTCAAGCGGCGCGCTGCCCGCCAGATAGGTCTCGGTCGCATAAAGGCGCATGCGGATATTCAGCAGGCGTTTGCGGATCAGATCGGCCTGCGCGGGCTCCTTCATGCGGATCGCCACATCGGCCTCGCGCATCGGCAGGTCAAGGACGCGCTCTTCCAGCATCAGGTCGATTTTCAGATCGGGATAGCGTTCATAAAGCTTCACCAGCCGCGGCGCGAGCCAGAGCGTGCCAAAGCCCACGGTCGAGGTGACCTTGAGCTCGCCGAACACCTCTTCCTCGCTGTCGCGGATGCGGGCGGCGGCCGAATCGAGCTTCTTGGCCATGGCCGAGGTCGCATCGAACAAGAGTTCCCCCTGTTCGGTGAGAATCAGCCCCCGGGCGTGGCGGTGGAACAGGGTCGTGCCGAGCGCCTCTTCCAGCGCCCGAATCTGCCGGCTGACCGCCGATTGCGACAGATGCAGCGCATCCCCCGCATGGGTGAGCGACCCGGCATCCGCCACGGCGTGAAAGATTCTGAGCTTATCCCAATCCATGGCGGTCACTTTCGGTCATACTGGCACGGTTACGCGCCAAATTCTTATCTTCACCGATTGAAATAAACAAACCCTTCTCATCCGGAAATAGCGCTTTGTGGGTCAGGGTTTTTGACCTATCATTCCCTTATGCCGTTGTCGCAAGGGGAGGTGCACAATGAGCAGGCAGGATGTGTCGCTGGGCGACCGCTTTGACCTATCCGTTTCACAGGTTCTGATGAACGGCACGCAGGCGCTGGTGCGGCTGATGCTGATGCAGGCCGCGCGCGACCGGGCGGCGGGGCTGCGAACGGCCGGCTATGTGACCGGCTATCGCGGCTCGCCGCTCGGCGCGGTCGATTTGCAGATGAGCCGCGCGGCCAAGGTGCTGGGCGCGGCCGATATCGTCTTTCAGCCCGGGTTGAACGAAGATCTGGCCGCGACCGCGCTTTGGGGCAGCCAGCAGGCGGAGCTGCGGGGCGAGGGGAAATACGACGGCGTTTTCGGCCTCTGGTATGGCAAGGGGCCGGGCGTCGACCGCTCGGGCGATGTGATGCGCCATGCCAATATGGCCGGGACCTCGCGCCATGGCGGGGTGTTGATGGCGATGGGCGACGATCACACCGGCGAAAGCTCGACCGTGCTGCATCAGTCGGATTGGGCGCTGGTCGATGCCTATATGCCGGTGCTGTCGCCTGCCGGGGTGCAGGAAATTCTGGACTTCGGGCTTTATGGCTATGCGCTGAGCCGCTTTGCGGGCGTCTGGGTCGGCCTCAAGACGATGAAGGACACGGTCGAGGCGACGGCGGTGGTCAATGGCGATCCGCATCGGCTGGCCTTCGTAACCCCTGATTTCGCGATGCCGCCGGGCGGGTTGAACATCCGGCTGGGCGATACGCCGGTCGCACAGGAAGCGCGGATGATCGACTTCAAGCGCTTCGCGGCCGAGGGCTTTGCCCGCGCCAACCGGATCGACAAGCGGATGCACGGGCGCCCCGGCGCGCGGATCGGCTTTGTCGCGGCGGGCAAGAACTGGCTCGATCTGGTGCATGCAATGAGCCTGCTGGGGCTCAGCCCCGCGGAATGCGAGCGGCTCGGCATCACCACATGGAAGGTCGCGCAGACCTTCCCGATGGATATGAAGAGCTTCGCCGACTGGGCCGAGGGGCTCGAGCTGATCGTCGTCGTCGAGGAAAAGCGCAAGCTGATCGAGGTGCAGGTCAAGGAGGCGATCTTCGACAACCGCAAGGGGCGCCGCGTGCTGGGCTGGCACCATGACCGCACGGGGGCCGAGCTCTTCCCGACCCGCGCCGCGCTCGATCCGATCCTGATCGCGGAACGCTTGGGCGGCATCCTGATAGAGGAGGGCCGCGGCACCGAGGCCGTCAAGGCAGGCCTTGCCCGTCTGGCCGAGGCACGGCGCGCCGACAATGCGCCCGAAATCGCCACCCGCACGCCGTGGTTCTGCTCGGGCTGCCCGCATAACTCCTCGACCAAGGTCCCCGAGGGCAGCCGCGCCTATGCCGGGATCGGCTGTCATTATATGGTGCAGTGGATGGACCGCGACACCACCGGCTTCACCCAGATGGGCGGCGAGGGCGCGAACTGGATCGGCGAGGCGCCGTTTTCGAACCGCCCGCATGTGTTCCAGAACCTCGGCGACGGCACCTATAACCATTCCGGCAGTCTGGCGATCCGTGCGGCCAAGGCGGCGGGCGTCAATATCACCTACAAGATCCTCTTCAACGATGCCGTCGCCATGACCGGCGGGCAGCCGAACGAAGGCGGCCTCACCGCGCCGCAGATCGCGCGCGAGGTGTTGGCGATGGGGGTGAAGCCGGTCGTCGTGGTCTATGACGCCAAGGAGGCGCTCGACCTGAGCGCCTTCCCGCCGGGCGTCGAGACGGTCGAGCGCGCCAGCCTGATGCCGGTGCAGGAGCGGCTTGCGCGCAGCCCCGGCGTCTCGGCGCTGATCTATGTGCAGACCTGCGCCGCCGAGAAGCGCCGCCGCCGCAAGCGCGGCGCCTTCCCCGACCCGGACAAGCGGGTCTTCATCAACACCGATGTCTGCGAGGGCTGCGGCGATTGCGGGGTGCAGTCGAATTGCGTGTCGATCGTGCCGGTGGAAACCGAATTCGGCACCAAACGCGCCATCGACCAATCAAGCTGCAACAAGGATTTTTCCTGTCTCAAGGGCTTCTGCCCGAGCTTCGTGACGCTTGCGGGCGCGCGGCCGCGCAAGGCCGCGGCGGCCGTGCTCGATCTGCCCGATCTGCCCGAGCCTGCGCTGCCCGCGATCCACGGCACGCATAATGTGGTGATCACCGGGGTGGGCGGCACCGGCGTGGTGACGGTCGGCGCGGTGCTGGCGATGGCCGCGCATCTCGACGGGCGCGGCGCGGGGATGATGGAGATGGCGGGATTGGCGCAGAAGGGCGGCGCCGTGCATATCCATCTGCGGCTTGCCGAGCGGCCCGAGGATATCTCGGCGATCCGCGTCGCGGTGGGCGAGGCCGATTGCCTGATCGGCGGCGATCTGGTGGTCAGCGCGGGCGCAAAGACGCTTGGCCTGATGACCACGGGGCGCACCGGCGCGGTGGTCAATGCGCATGAGATCGTGACCGGCGCCTTCACCCGCGACCGCGATTTTCGCCTGCCTGCGGGGCAGTTGCGGCTGGCGCTGCAGGCGCGGTTGCGTGACCGGCTGGCGCTGTTCGACGCGACGGAACTCTCGCGGCGGGCCTTGGGCGATTCGATCTATTCAAACATGGTGGTGCTGGGGGCGGCCTGGCAGGCGGGCTATCTGCCGCTGACGCGCGAGGCCATCGAACGGGCGATTGCCTTGAATGGCGCGGGGGTCGAGGCGAACCTGCGTGCCTTTGCGCTCGGGCGCTGGGCGCTGGCCCGGCCCGACGAGGCTGCGGCCTTTTGCGCGCCGGAGGCGGCCGTGGCGGCGCCCGATCCGGTGGCGGCGCGGGTCGCGCATCTGAGCGCGTATCAGGACGAGACCCTCGCCGCGCGCTATCAAACGCTGGTCGCGCAGGCGCCCGAGGGGCTGCGCGAGGCGGTCGCGAAAGGCTATCACCGGCTCCTGGCCTACAAGGATGAATACGAGGTCGCGCGGCTGCATCTGCAGACGATGGCGCGCGCGCGGGCCGAATTCGAGGGCGATCTGCGCCCGACCTTCCATCTGGCGCCGCCGATCCTTGGCGGCACCGACCCCGACGGGCGGCCGAAAAAGCGCGCCTTCGGGGGCTGGATCGTGCCGGTCTTCCGGATGCTTGCCGCGATGAAACGCCTGCGCGGCACGGCGCTCGACCCCTTCGGCTGGCTGCCCGAGCGGCGCGAGGAACGCGCGCTGATCGCCCAATACGAGGCCGATATGGCCGAATGGCTGCCCAAGGTCACGCCCGAGACCGAACCGCTGATCCGCGAACTGGCCGAGCAGCCGCTGGCGATCCGCGGCTATGGCCCGGTCAAGGCGCAAGCGGTGGCCGCCGCTGCCACCCGGCGCGCCGCGCTGATCGCGGCGCTGCGGGCGGGCGGCGCGCCGGTGCCGATGGCAGCAGAATAGGGGCGCGGGGGCGGGGGCCGGGCCGCTATGCGGCCCGGCCCCCGCC
>JACXUS010000191.1 GCA_014763785.1 Sphingomonadales bacterium
ACCACCGCGAAGCCCTTGCCGGCGTCGCCGGCGCGGGCGGCCTCGACCCCGGCGTTCAGCGCCAAGAGGTCGGTCTGGCGCGCGATCTGGCGCAGTTGGGGCAGGGTCAGGTGGCCGGGCAGGGCAATCGCGCCCCGCAGCGAAGCCCAGAGCCCCATCTCGGGATGCACCAAAAGCCGGATCGGCGCGGCGAAGAAGGCCCCCGAGGCCAGCGCCCATTGGTAAAACGGATGATAGGGCGGGCCGCCGAAGGGAAAGAGCGCCTGCCCGCCATGGGCCGCGGCGAGCGCGCCGATCACCCGCTCTGACCAACGGTCAACCGGATCGGGCGCGCCATCGGCCCATTCCGGGCTGGCCTTGAGATGCGCCCAGAAGCCCGGCTCGGCGGGCGACAGCAGCAGGATCGTGCGGTCGCCGTCGTGCAGCGCGCCCGACAAGAACAGCCTCTCGGCGTCGAGCGCCGCCTCAAGGCCCGGGATCATCGCCGGTGCGGCTTCACCCGCGGCTCGGTCGCGCGGATCATCGAGCCCGCGCCATGTTCGGTGAAAAGCTCGAGCAGGCAGGCATTGGGCACCCGGCCATCGAGGATGACGACCGCGCGCACGCCTTCCTTGACCGCTTGCAGGGCGGTTTCGGTCTTCGGGATCATGCCGCCGGCGATGGTGCCGTCCTCGATCATCGCGCGGACCTCGTCCGGGGTCATCTGCGTCACGACCTCTCCCGACTTGTTCTTGACGCCCGCCACATCGGTCAACAGAAGCAGCCGATCGGCCTGCAGCGCGCCCGCGATCGCGCCCGCGGCGGTGTCGCCGTTGACGTTGAAGGTCTCGTTGTCGTTCACGCCGGTCGCCACCGGGGCGATCACCGGGATCATCCCGGCGCCATAAAGATCGCGGATCACTTGCACGTTCATCTCGACCGGCTTGCCGACGAAGCCCAGTTCCGGGTCGTCCGCGACGCAGACCATCAGATCGTCGTCCTTGCCGGAGATACCGACCGCGCGGCCGCCCTGATCGTTGATCGCCTGCACGATGCGCTTGTTCACGAGGCCCGAGAGGATCATCTCGACCACCTCGACCGTGGCCTTGTCGGTCACCCGCTTGCCGCGGACCCAGTCGCTGACGATGCCGAGCTTGGCCAGCATCTCGTTGATCATCGGCCCGCCGCCATGCACCACGACCGGGTTCATGCCGACCTGCTTCATCAGCACGATATCGCGGGCGAATTCGGCCATCGCCTCGTCGTCGCCCATGGCATTGCCGCCGAATTTCACGACGACCACAGCGCCGGTGTAGCGTTGCAGATAGGGTAGCGCCTCGGAGAGGGTCCGGGCGGTGGCGATCCAGTCACGATCCATGCTCTGTCTTCTCATTCTCGGCCCCCGGGGGATGTCGGGGGACAGTGTTAGGGCGAAACCGCGGCCCTGCCAAGGACCTTGCCGCCCATTGCCATTACCGCCGGATCGACTAGCTTTGCGCCAGAAGCAAAGGAGCGCGCCGATGGATGAACGCAAGGTGATGGTGCTGACCGGGGCGAGCCGCGGCATCGGACATGCCACGGTGAAACGCTTCGCGCGCGAGGGCTGGCGGATCATCACCTGCTCGCGCCAACCCTTCCCCGAGGAATGCCCCTGGGGCGGCGGGCGCGAGGATCACATCGAGATCGACCTCGCCGACCCCGCCGATACGATCAACATGATCGAGGTGATCCGCGACCGGCTGGACGGGCGGCTCGATGCGCTGGTGAACAATGCGGGGATCTCGCCCAAGGGCCCCGAGGGGGCGCGGCTCGACACGATCTCGACCGACCTGATGACCTGGGGCAAGGTGTTCCACGTCAATTTCTTCGCGCCGATCGTGCTGGCACGCGGCCTGCGCGAGGAGCTGTCGGCGGCCAAGGGGGCGGTGGTCAATGTCACCTCGATCGCGGGCTCGCGGGTGCATCCCTTCGCGGGCGCGGCCTATGCGACCTCGAAGGCCGCGCTGAAGGCCCTGACCCGCGAGATGGCGCATGATTTCGGGCCGCTCGGCGTGCGGGTGAACGCCATCGCGCCCGGCGAGATCGAGACCTCGATCCTGTCGCCCGGCACCGAAAAGATCGTCGAGACCCTGCCGCTGCGCCGCCTCGGCCAGCCGCGCGAGGTGGCCGATGTGATCTGGTTTCTGTGCTCGGATGCCTCAAGCTATGTCACCGGGACGGAAATCGAGGTGAACGCCGGTCAGCACGTCTGAAACGGCGCGGGGGGCTGCTCGCCCCCCTCTTGGCCTGCGGCCAATTCACCCCCTCGGGATATTTGGACACTGTTGAGGGGAACCGGCTTTGCGCTCAACAGTGCCGAAATATCCCGGGGGTGAGGGCGAAGCCCGAGGGGGCAGGGCCCCCTGCGACCTGTGTCACTCGAGCGTCGCGATGATTGTGCGCAGGGTTTCGATGCCCTCGCCCTTCTCGGATGAGGTGACCACCAGATCGGGGTGGGCGGCGGGATGTTTTGCGAGCGCCCGCATGACCTGTTCGATGACCTTTTCACGGTCGGATTTCGAGATCTTATCGACCTTGGTCAGCACCGCCTGAAAGGTCACGGCCGAGCGGTCGAGCAGCGTCAGTATCTCGTCATCGACCGATTTCACGCCATGGCGCGCATCGATCAGCACGAGGACGCGGCGCAGGTTCACCCGCCCGGAAAGGTAGCTCTTCAGCAGTTCCTGCCATTTGCGCACCACCGCCACTGGCGCCTCGGCATAGCCATAGCCGGGAAGGTCGACCAGATAGGGGCCGCCCTGTGTGGTGAAAAAGTTCAGCTCCTGCGTGCGGCCGGGCGTGTTCGAGGCGCGCGCAAGGTTCTTGCGGTTGGTCAGCGCGTTGATCAGGCTCGATTTGCCGACATTCGAGCGGCCGGCAAAGCAGATCTCGACCCGGTCCGAGGGCGGCAGGCCGGACATGGCGACGACGCCCTTGAGGAATTCGACCGGGGCCGCGAAGAGCAGCCGCCCGCGTTCGCGCGAGGCATCATCGGGTTCGGGGGCGAGCCGGAATTGCATCTGCATCAAAGCACCTCGATCGTATCGCCGCGGGCAATCGCACCCGCCTTCACCACCTTGAGAAAGACCCCAAGGTCGGTATGGCCATACTCGGCCTGCAGCGTTCTCAGCATGTCGATATCGCGCAGCCCAGTTGCGGGGTTGGTATCGGTTGCCCGGCAGCGGCCCACGCGGGCGTGGCCCTCGAATTCGGCGCTGCCGATCCGCAGACGGCGGCCGACCAGAGCGAATTCGGCGAAGGGCGCGAGGCCATCGACCCAAAGGTTCGCGCGGAAGCGGCGGCGCGAGAGGTCCTGACCCGCGCGGGCGGACAGATCGGCCAGCGAGGCGGTGCCAATGAGCGACAGGCAGGCATAAGCCTCGTCGCAGAGCGGCTGGCCGGGCGCGCGCACAACGGCGGTGGGCGCGGGGGCGTCTTGGGGCCAGAGCGGGCGCAGCCAGTCGATCAGACGGGCCTGATCGGCGGGCTCTGCCGGGGCGATCTCAAGGTCGGGGGCGGCGGGATGCGCAAAGCCCCAGCGCCCCGGAGCGGTTTCCCGGGCGGTGACCTGCATCAGCGCGGGCGCCGATCGGCCGATCACGAAATTGACCTTGGGCCCCCAGGCGCTGGCGCGGCCATCGGCCTCGCGGGTGATCATGGCGCGCTCGGTCAGCACCGCCCATTCCCGGTCGAAGGGCAAGGCGCCCCCCTCGGAGAGGGAGGCGCCTTCGATCTCTTCCAGCCCGATCGACTTGATCGGATGGCGCAGGATCTGGACCAGCCGCCCGGTCATTTCTTCGCCGGGTCGGCCGCGGGCTTCTTCTTGAAGCTCGACTTGATATTGTCGAACAGCTCCGGCCGTTTGCCGTGCATCGACATGATCGTATATTGCTGGATGAAGGTGATCGTGTTGTTCGCGATCCAGTAGAGCACCAGCCCCGAAGCGAAGCTGCCCAGCATGAACATGAAGATCCACGGCATCCAGGCGAAGATCATCGCCTGGCTCGGGTCGGTCGGCGCCGGGTTCAGCTTCTGCTGGAACCACATCGAGATACCCAGAAGGATCGGCAGCACGCCCAGCGAGAAGATGAAGAACAGGCTGCCCGGCTCGGGCGTCGCATAGGGCAGCAGGCCGAAGAGGTTCAGGATCGACGACGGATCGGGCGCCGAAAGGTCACGGATCCAGCCGATGAAGGGCGCGTGGTAAAGCTCGATCGTGACGTAGATCACCTTGTAGAGCGAGAAGAAGATCGGGATCTGCAGCAGGATCGGCAGGCAGCCCGCGGCGGGGTTCACCTTTTCCTTCTTGTAGAGCTCCATCATGCCCTTCTGCATCGCCGCGCTGTCGCCCTTGGTGCGCTCTTTCAGCGCCTCCATTTCCGGCTGCAGCTCCTTCATCTTGGCCATCGAGATGTAGGATTTGCGCGCCAGCGGGAAGACCAGCGCCTTGATGATGAAGGTCAGCGCGATGATCGCCCAGCCCATGTTGCCGATCGCGCCATGCAGCCAGTGCAGCAGGCGGAACATCGGCTTGGTGAAGAAATAGAACCAGCCCCAGTCGATCGAATCGACGAAGCCCTCGATCCCGACATCATCCTGATAATGCTTGATCGCTTCCCATTCCTTCGCGCCGGCAAAGAGGCGGGTCGAGATGCTGGCCGTCGTGCCCGGCGCCACGTCCAGCGCGGGCAGGCGGGCCTCGGTCTGATAGAGATCGGCGGCGGCGACATATTTGACGACCGAGGTGAAGCCGCCCTCGATCGGGGCCAGCGTGGTCATCCAGTATTTGTCGGTAAACCCGGTCCAGCCCGAGGTGGTGACCTCTTGCAGCTCCGCCTGACCCTCGCCGGGGGCGGCGTCCATCTTGGTGATGTTTTTGTATTTGATTTCCTGCAGCTCGCCGTCGGTCATCCGCACCGCACCTTCGTGCAGCACATAGACGCGGTTGCTGTCGGGGATGCCGTGGCGGGCGATGATGCCATAGGGGGCAAGGCGCACGGCCGCGGTGCCGGTGTTTTCGACCGACTGGGTGATCGTGAACAGGTAATCGTCGTCCACCGCGATCTCGCGGCGGAAGATCAGGCCCGCGCCGTTGTCCCAGCTCAGCGTGACCGGGCTGGCGGGCGTCAGCTTGGCATCGGCCGGGGCGGACCAGAGCGTTTTCGGCCCGGGCACAAGGGTGGGGTCGAGGCCTGCCGCGGGCGACCAGCCATAGACCGCATAATAGGGTTTGTCGGCCAGATCGGTGCTGCCCACGGGCGAGAGCAGGCGCACGAGCGGCGAGTCGGGCTCCAGCGACACCTTGTAGTTCTTCAGCGAGAGGTCATCGAGCCGCCCGCCGGACAGCGAGATCGAGCCGGTTAGCGCCGGGGTCTCGATCGCGATGCGCGGGGCGTCGGCGGCGGGCTCGGCCGCGGTCATCTCGGGCGCGGAACCGGGCACCGCTGCGGGCGTCGCGGCCAGGTCCGGTGCGGTCTGGCTTTGCTCGGTCGCGGCTGCGGGCTCGGGCACGGGCACGGGCTCCGGCGGCGGGAAGAAATAGGTCCAGCCGATCAGCACCAGAGCCGAAAGCCCGGTCGCTGCAATGAGGTTCTTGTTCTGATTATCCATGGGGCGCGGTCCACCAGCCTGTCAGGGTTGGGGTGGTTCAACAGAAGGGGCCGCCAAAGGTCAAGCGGTTTTCCCGGAAAACCGCGGGCCCGGCGCCGGGA
>JACXUS010000502.1 GCA_014763785.1 Sphingomonadales bacterium
GGTAACGGTTGAGCTTGGCATATTCCATCGGGCTGGGCGCGGGCTGATCTGCGGTGATCGGCCAGTAGATGAAGGTGTAGACCGCGAGGTCGTCATTCTTGAGATCGACCATCATAGGCTCGGAAGGCTCGACCGTGGTGCGACGATTGAGCACTCCCGAAAGCCCCGTTAGCCCCGCCATCGAAACCCGGTCGATCTCGGGATCGCCGGTGGGCATAGCGGCAAGAACCACATTGGAGGCAGCCTCGATCGCCCGGGCCGGGTCCATTTCCGCGCGCGCCTGAGGGGGCGCGAGACCCACGAAGATCATTGCACCGATCATCGCGGCGGCTTTCATTGCGCGCGGCCCCCAAAGCTTGCCCGAGAGCGCGAGCGTCGCGAGGATATCGATCAGAAGCGCCGCGAGCGCCGCCGCGAGCAGCCAGCCCTTGAGCGGCATCTCGCGCTGTTCCGCCGCCCCTTCGACGGGGACGCTCGCGGGCCATGTCGCGGGCGACAGCACAGCGTCGCGCGGCAAGGCATTGAGCGCCACGGAACGATCATCGGCTGTGTAGATGCCCGGGCGCCGCTTCGGCCCCGGAACCGCCTTGGCCAGATCCTCACCCGGTACCCCCGGCGCATCGCCGGCATCCTGCAACCGCCCGAACCCGTCGAGCAGCTTCTGCGGCACCCAGGTTTGCCCCGCCAGATCAGCCTCTTCGGGTGCGGCCGGACGCGCCGAGACCGCAAGCCGCTCCAGCATCTGCGGGAAGAGGAGCGACAGCGGCAGGCTCGACCATTCGGCATTGGCCGTCACATGGAACAAGACTACCGCCCCCTGCCCCATCTTCGCGCGCGTCACCAACGGCGTACCATCGGTCAGCGCGGCAATCGTGTGCTCTGACAGGTCCGGCGCGGGTTCGGCCATGACTTGCGCCTTGACCGTCACGTCCTCGGGGATCACAAGCCCCGCGAAAGGCGAGCCCTCCGGGAAGGGCGCCAGCGCGCGCGGGTCGCCCCAGCTCATCGTGCCGCCCAGCGAGCGGCCCCCGGCGCGCAGTTGTACCGGCAGAAGCGTGTCGGCATCGAGATCGGAATTGGCCATGCGCGGTCCTGCGAAGCGGATCAAGAGCCCGCCCTTCTCGACCCAGTCTTGCAACTTCGACTGCTCGGGCAGATCGGCCATATCGGCGAGGATGATCACATCCGGGTCGGCCGTCAGCACATCGGCCAGCGTGCCTTCGATCAGGTCGGCCGTGGGCCCAAGCGCCTGATGCAGGTAATGGG
>JACXUS010000503.1 GCA_014763785.1 Sphingomonadales bacterium
GCGGGCGGCATCCTGATCATGACCGGGGCGAACTCGGCGGTCGGGCTGCGGTCCACTCCGGCGCGCTACATCTTTCTGGACGAAGTCGACGCCTATCCGGCCTCGGCCGATGAGGAAGGCGATCCGGTCACGCTGGCCGAGGCGCGCTCTCTGACCTTCGCCCACCGGCGCAAGGTGTTCCTGGTCTCTACCCCGACCATCCGGGGGCTGAGCCGGATCGAACGGGAATACGAGGCCTCGGACCAGCGCCGGTTCTTCGTGCCGTGCCCGCATTGCGGGGCGATGCAGTGGCTGAAGTTCGACCGGCTGCGCTGGCAGAAAGGCAAGCCGGAGACGGCGGAATATCACTGCGAGGGCTGCGAACGGCCCATCGCGGAGCATCACAAGACGGCGATGCTGGAGGGCGGCGAATGGCGCGCGACCGCCACGGCCGCTGATCCGACCACGGTCGGGTATCACCTCTCGGCGCTCTACTCGCCGATCGGCTGGCTGAGCTGGGAGCGGATCGTGCGGGCTTGGGACGCGGCCCAAGGGTCGGACGAGGCGATCAAGGCATTCCGCAACACGATCCTCGGCGAGACATGGGTCGAGACAGGCGAAGCGCCAGACTGGCAGCGGCTCTACGACCGGCGCGAGCGCTGGACATCCGGCATGGTGCCTGCGGGCGGGCTGTTCCTGACCGCCGGGGCGGATGTGCAGAAGGACCGCATCGAGGTCGATGTCTGGGCCTGGGGTCGAGGGCTGGAAAGCTGGCTCGTCGATCATGTCGTGATCGAGGGCGGACCCGACCGGCACGACGCGTGGTCGGAGCTGACCGCGCTGCTGGACCGATCCTGGCCGCATGAACGGGGCGCGCATCTGCGCATTGCGCGGCTGGCCATCGACACCGGCTACGAGGCCCCGGCAATCTATTCCTGGTCGCGGGCGCAGGGGTTTGGACAGGTGTCGCCGGTGAAAGGCGTTGAGGGGTTCAACCGCTCGAGCCCGGTCTCCGGCCCGACCTTCGTCGACGCGACCGAGGGCGGGAAACGCCTGCGGCGCGGCGCGCGGCTCTGGACCGTGGCGGTGTCGACCTTCAAGGCCGAAACCTACCGCTTCCTGCGGCTGGCGCGCCCGACCGAGGAGGACATGGCCGACGGGGCCGCGTTCCCGCCCGGCTCGGTGCACCTGCCGCACTGGGTCGAGAACGAATGGCTGAAGCAGTTCGTGGCCGAGCAGCTGGTGACGGTGCGCACGAAACGCGGCTTCGCCCGGCTGGAATGGCAG
>JACXUS010000028.1 GCA_014763785.1 Sphingomonadales bacterium
GCCGCTATACCGCGCGGAATGCGGGCCGGAGGGGGCCCGCCGCAAGGAGGGGGGAGCGATGAGCGCCACCGCACATCCGCGCCAGCTGATGGCCGCAGATATCCAGGCCCGCAAGGGCGCCGAGAAAATCGTCTGTCTGACCGCCTATACCACGCCGATGGCGCGGATGATGGATGCGCATGCCGATGTCGTTCTGGTGGGCGATTCGGTGGGGATGGTCCTGCATGGGCTGCCGTCCACGCTGGGCGTGACGCTGGAGATGATGATCCTGCATGGTCAGGCGGTCGCGCGCGGCTTGAGCCATGCGATGATGGTCATCGACATGCCCTTCGGCAGCTATGAGGAGGGCCCCGAGCAAGCCTTCCGCAACGCCGCCCGGCTGATGCGCGAGACCGGCGCGGGCGCCGTCAAGCTTGAGGGCGGCACCCATATGGCCGAAACCATCGCCTTTCTGACCAAGCGCGGGATCCCGGTCATGGGGCATGTCGGGCTGACCCCGCAATCGGTCAATACCTTCGGCGGCTACAAGGTGCAGGGCCGCGGCGCGGCCGGCACGCGGCTGGCGCGCGATGCGCAGGCGGTGGCCGAGGCGGGGGCCTTCGCCGTCGTGCTGGAAAAGGTGCCCGCGAGCCTTGCCGACCGGATCAGCGCCGAAATCGCGGTGCCGACGATCGGCATCGGCGCCAGCGCGGGCTGTGATGGTCAGGTGCTGGTGGTCGATGACATGCTGGGCCTCTTCACCGATTTCCGCCCGAAATTCGTGAAACGCTATGCCGAGCTCGGGTCGCAGGCCGAAGCGGCGATTGCCGCCTATGCCGCCGAGGTGCGCGCCGGCAGCTTCCCGGCCCCCGAACATACCTTTGCAGATGAGATCAAGACATGACGCAGGTGATCCGCACCTCGGCCGAGCTGCGCGCGCGCGTCGCGGCGTGGAAACGCTCGGGCATGCTGGTGGGCGTGGTGCCGACCATGGGCGCACTGCATGACGGGCATCTGAGCCTTGTGGCCGAGGCGCGCAAGCAATCCGACCGGGTGATCGTGACGATCTTCGTCAATCCGATGCAGTTCAACAACCCGTCTGATCTGGAAAAATACCCCCGCGACGAGGGGCATGATCTGGCGCTGCTCGAGGCGGCGGGGGTCGATGTGCTCTTCGCGCCGGGGGTGGATGAGGTCTATCCCGAGGGGTTCTCGACCAAGATCACCGTCAGCGGCGTTTCCGAGCCGCTTGAGGGCGCCTTCCGCCCCGGCCATTTCGAAGGCGTGGCGACGGTCGTCGCGAAACTCTTCGGCATGACTCAGGCGGGCCGCGCCTTTTTCGGCGAGAAGGACTGGCAGCAGCTGCAGGTGGTGCGGCGGCTGGTGACCGATCTGAACATCCCGGTGCGGGTGATCGGCTGCCCGACGATCCGCGAGGCCGACGGGCTCGCGATGTCCTCTCGCAATGTCCGGCTGAGCCCGGAGGATCGCGCCATCGCCCCGGCGCTGCCCGCCGCGATGGAGCGCGCCGCCGCGGCGATGCGGGCGGGCACGCCGGTGGCCGAGGCGCTCGAGACCGCGCGCGCCGAGATCGCCGCGGCGGGGCTCGGCCCGATCGAATATCTCGACCTGCGCCATGCCGAGAGCCTCGCCCCGGCGAGTGATCTCAACGCGCCCGCGCGGATGCTGGCCGCGGTCTGGCTGGGCGATGTGCGCCTGATCGACAATATCGCGGTGTGACCGGCCGGGCAGGGGGCCCTGCCCCCTTGCCCCTTCGGGGCTCACCCCCGGGATATTTGGACACTGTTGAGGAGCAGAGAGGCTTTTCCCCTCAACAGTGTCCAAATATCCTAGGGGGGTGAATTCGGCGTCAGCCGAAGAGGGGGGCAGACGGCCCCCCTGCTGCCCTCTCAGCTGCCGAGCTTGGCGTGGACTTCGTCCAGATCGACCTCGCCCAGCGGCATCTTGTTATCCGGGTCGTCGAAATCGTAGCGGAAGAGCTGGAAATCCTTCTTGTAGATTTCCCAGACGAGATGGCGCGACAGATCGTCGAAATAGGCGCTGACCGGATGGGCGCGTTTGGGGCCGTGGCCCTCGCTTTCGTTGAACTTCGGGATCGCCTTCAGATCGACCGCAACCGGCGTCTCGATGTGATCCAGAACGACCTGCATGCCCTCGTTGAACTTCTCGGTGAAGAAGATGTGGTTATAGCGCCCGCCGTTGACGATGAAGGTCGAGATATGCCCCGACATCGCCGACCAGTGGATGTCGGGCTCCATCGGGCGGCGCCAGCGGATGGTGTCGCGCGCGAACAAGAGGAACCGGCGGAACGAGGCGATCTGGTCGAAGTCGAAATTGTCCTCGGGGCTGCCGACCTCGATGCCGTATTTCTGCGCCAGCTGCGGCACCAGGTTGCCGCGATAGCGTTTGCCGTTGCGCTGGATGCCCGCGATCTTGTCGAAGAACGAGCTGAGGATGCGCGCATAGGGGTTGCGCACGCAGGTGAAGGCATAGCTTTTGTGCGCCTTGACGTTGCGCTCGATCAGCGGCTGGCTTTCGGTCTGCGACCATTTGTGCAGGCCGGCCGTGCTGTCATGGATATCGCCATCGAAGAACCGGCCATGGTCGGAATAGAACATGATCTGCCCGATCGAGGAGCAGGCGCATTTCGGCACGACGCGATAGACGACGCTTTCGCTTTCGGTCATCCAGGTGCCGGGAAATCCCATGAAACTCGTCTCCGATACGCGGAAGGTCCGGCGCGGGCCGCCCCCCAGATAATTATTCCCCCTTAAAGAGCAAAGAAGCTCTGTCTTTTCAATGGGGATCGACGCTATCTAGTGACTTAGCCGTAATCGAGTGAACGAACCGTTTCCCTGAATGTCGAAGATCGCCTTCATTCTGCTCACCCACAAGGACCCCGAAGGGATCATCCGGCAGGCCGAGCGGCTGACCGCGGCGGGCGATTATGTGTCGATCCATTTCGACGCCCGCGCCAATCCCGCCGATCATGCCCGCATCCAGCGCGCGCTTGCGGGCAATCCCTCGATCGTCTTCGCGCGCAAGCGCCACAAATGCGGCTGGGGCGAATGGAGCCTGGTTGCCGCCAGCCTTGAAGCGGTGCGCGCCGCCGCCGAGGCCTTCCCCGAGGCCACGCATTTCTACATGCTTTCGGGCGATTGCATGCAGATCAAGACCGCCGAATATGCCCATGCCTTCCTCGATGCCCGCGAGGTGGATTACATCGAGAGCTTCGATTTCTTCGCCTCGGACTGGATCAAGACCGGGATCAAGGAAGAGCGGCTGATCTATCGCCATTATTTCAACGAGCGTGTGCGCAAGCGGTTGTTCTATCTCTCGCTCGATCTGCAGCAGCGCTTCGGGCTCAAGCGCGAGATCCCCGCCGATCTGCAGATCATGATCGGCAGCCAGTGGTGGTGCCTGCGCCGCGCCACGATCGAAAAGCTTCTGGCCTTCTGCGCCGAGCGCCGCGATGTGATGCGCTTTTTCGCCACGACCTGGATCCCGGACGAGACCTTCTTCCAGACGCTGGTGCGCCATCTGGTGCCCGACCGCGAGATCGAGACGCGCTCGCTGACCTTCCTGATGTTCACCGATTATGGCATGCCGGTGACCTTCTATAACGACCATTACGACCTGCTTCTGGCGCAGAATTACCTGTTTGCGCGCAAGATCAGCCCCGAGGCGCAGGAGCTAAAGGACCGGCTGGGCGTGCTCTGGTGCGAGACCGGCGTGAATTTCCCGATCTCGAACGAGGGGCGGCGGCTTTTCAGCTTCCTGACCGGGCGCGGCCGGGTCGGGCGACGGTTTGCGCCGCGCTTCTGGGAAACCGAATCGAGCCTCGGCCATGGCCGGACCCTGCTGATGGTGGTGTGCAAGAAATGGCATGTCGCCAAGCGGCTGGTCGAACAGCTGCGCGCGCGCGGGGTCGTGCCGGCGGCGGAATATCTCTTCCACGAGATGGAGGGGCTGCCCGATCTCGGCGGGATCGAGAAGACGATGGAAAAGCGCACCCGCCATCGCCGCGCGCTGGTGCGGATGCTCTTCGACTGGCACCAGAGCGAGCGGCTGCTGATCTGTCTCGATCCGGCCGATATCGAGATGATGCGCGATTTCAGCTCGGACAAGGCCGAGACGCGGGTGCTGGAAATCGAATGCGACTTCAGCGATGACTACCTGCTGGGCCACGCCCGCCGCGTGGGCCTCGCGGGCGAGCGCACACCCCCCGAGGTGATCGACCGGATGCTGCCCACGATCCGCTATGACCTGAAATTCGAGAGCGACCGGATGCGCGATGCCGACTTCCCGGGCTTTCATCGCCTGCGCGAGGGCGCAAGCCCCGAGGAGAATGCCGCGGCGCTGGCGGCCTTCCTTGGCATTGCGCGCGAGGTTGCACTCGAGATCGTCTCGCTAGAGTATCTGTTCGTCGATTGAGGAGCCCCCCGATGGCCTATGCCTATGATCCGCAGAACATCTTCGCCCGCATCCTGCGCGGCGAGATCCCGAATTCCACCGTGCTCGAAACCGAGCACACGCTGGCCTTTCGCGATATCTTCCCCAAGGCGCCGCAGCATGTGCTGGTGATCCCGAAGGGCGCCTATGTGACCTATGACCATTTCTTCGGTCAGGCGTCCGAGGCCGAGATCGTCGATTTCGCGCGCACCGTCGCCAAGGTCTGCGAGATGGTCGGCGCGACGGCCGATGCGGGGGCGATGGGCTCGCGCGCGATCACCAATGCGGGCGAGCATGGCGTGCAAGAGGTGCCGCATTTCCACCTGCATATCCTTGCCGGGCGGCCGCTCGGGCGGATGCTCGACATGGCCGAGGCCGAGTGAGCCTCTAACCTCCGGCGTGCGTGTTTGAGCCAGGGAAAGCCCATTCTCCTTGGTCCAAATACTCCCCGCGCGGAGCGCAAATCCCTCACCGCCCCGAGGTCAGCGCCCCGATGTCAGGGCGACGAAGACATCCTCAAGGCTCGGCTGTTCGCTGGCCACATCGCGGATCGTGATCCCGGCGTCGCGCAGCGCATCGAGCACCGCCTCGGCCGAGGTTTCCGAGCGGCGATAGCCAAAGGCGATGCGCCCGCCCGGCCGTGCTTCCATGCTGACCCCGGGCGGCAGGGCGATCGTTTCGGGCGCCGTGCCCTCGGGCTCGATCACCAGCGCCTTGCGGTCCATCCGGCCCAGCAGGTTCGCCGTGGTGTCGCGCACCACCAGATCGCCGTGGTTGATGATCGCGATCTCGTCGCACATCGCCTCGGCCTCTTCCAGGTAATGGGTGGTCAGGATGATCGTCATCCCCTGATCGTTCAGCTTGCGCACATTGGCCCAAAGCATCGCGCGCAGCTCGATATCCACCCCCGCCGTCGGCTCATCCAGAACCAGAATCTGCGGCCGGTGCACCAGCGCCTTGGCCAGCAGAAGCCGCCGTTTCATCCCGCCCGAGAGATTGCGGGCATAGGCCTCGGCCTGCGCGCTCAGGCCCACCAGCTCGAGGATCTCATCGGTCCAGCGCTCGGCCTTGGGCACACCGTAAAGCCCCGCCTGCATCTCTAGCGCCGCGCGCGGGCTGAAGAACGGGTCCATGTTCAGCTCTTGCGGCATCACCCCGATCGCGGCGCGGCTCTGGCGCGGGTTCACATCCTGATCGAAGCCCCAGATCACCACGCGCCCCGCGCTCTTGCGCACCAGCCCCGCCAGAATGTTGATCAGCGTCGATTTGCCCGCGCCGTTCGGGCCCAGCAGGCCAAAGATCGACCCCGCCGGAATGCTCAGGTCGATGCCCTTCAGCGCCTCCTTGGGGGCTGCGCGGCCGCTTGCGCCATAGGTCTTGCGCAGTCCTGTGATCTCGATTGCCTGCCGTTCCACCTTGCCCCGCCTTCCGCAAACGCTAGAATGCCCGCCGAACCGGCGCAGCCGAGCCACATCCTAGACGGAGCCGAGAATGACCGCCACCGCCCCCGAGACCGAAGTCGTCACCAAATGGAAGGTTGCCTGCGACGGCGGCCAAGGCGCGCTTGGTCATCCGCGGGTCTGGCTGACGATTCCGCAGGATACGGGTTTCGTCGAATGCGGCTATTGCGACAAGAAATTCGTGATCGACCGCGATCACGCGCAAGACGATCACTGAGACCTGCGGCAAGACTGGGGGCGGGGGCGCGCGAGGCGAGCCTTGCGCGCCCCCGCTTCCCTTTAGACACGGAGGCCGGGCATGAGCTTTGGCAAGGGATGCCATCTGCATCTGATCGACGGCTCGGCCTTCATCTTTCGCGCCTATCACGCGCTGCCGCCGCTGACGCGCAAATCCGACGGGTTGCCGGTGGGCGCCGTGGCGGGCTTTGCCAATATGATCTTCCGCTATATCGAAGAGGCCAAGGGCCCCGATGCGCCGACCCATGCGGCGGTGATCTTCGACCATAGCTCGAAGACCTTCCGCAACGAGATCTTTCCCGCCTACAAGGCCAACCGCCCCGAGCTGCCCGAGGATCTGCGCCCGCAGTTTCCGCTGACCCGCGAGGCGACGCGCGCCTTCAACCTCGCCTGTATCGAGACCGAAGGGTTCGAGGCCGATGACCTGATCGCCACCTATGCGCGGCTTGCGCGCGAGGCGGGCGGGCGCGTCACCATCATCAGCTCCGACAAGGATCTGATGCAGCTGGTGGGCGGTGGGGTCGAGATGCTCGATGCGATGAAGAACCTGTCCATTGGCCCCGATGAGGTTGTGGCGAAATTCGGCGTGCCGCCCGAGCGGGTGATCGATGTGCAGGCGCTGGCGGGCGATTCGGTCGATAACGTGCCCGGCGCGCCCGGGATCGGGATCAAGACCGCGGCGCAGCTGATCACCGAATACGGCGATCTGGAAACGTTGCTGGCGCGCGCCGAAGAGATCAAGCAGCCCAAGCGCCGCGAGACGCTGATCAATTTCGCCGATCAGATCCGGGTGTCCAAGGAGCTGGTGACGCTGTGCGATACCGTGCCGCTGGATGTGCCGCTTGAGGGGCTCGAGGTGAAGGACCCCGACCCCGAGGCGCTGATGGCCTTCCTCAATCTGATGGAATTCCGCACGCTGACGAAGCGTGTGGCCGACAAATATGGTGCCGAGGCGCCGCTGGCGCCGCCCCCCGGCATGCCCTCGGATGCGGCGGCGGCCAGCTGGGCCAAGGGGGCGGCGCCCTCTGCGCCCGCCGCGCCGCGGGCCGAGCCCGAGGCGCCGATCGACACCGCCGCCTATATCTGCATCCGCGATGCCGAGACGCTGGCCGAGTGGATCGCCGAGGCGACGGCCGCGGGTGTGGTCGCCGTCGATACCGAGACCACCAGCCTCGACGAGATGCGCGCCGATCTGGTCGGCGTGTCGCTCGCTGTGGCGCCGGGCCGCGCGGCCTATCTGCCGCTGGGCCATACGACCGGGGGCGATGACCTCTTCGGCGGCGTGGCGCGGGCCGAGGGGCAGATGGACCCGGATCTGGCCTTAAAGATGCTGAAGCCGATGCTTGAGGATGAAGCGATCCTCAAGATCGGGCAGAATATGAAATATGATTTCAAGATCTTCGCCCGCCACGGCATCCGCGTCGGCCCCTTCGACGATACGATGCTGATGAGCTATGCGATGTTCTCGGGGCTGCACAGCCACGGCATGGATGAGCTCTCGGAGCGCTACCTCGGCCACCGCCCGATCCCGATCAAGGAGCTGTTGGGTTCGGGCAAGAGCCAGATCACCTTCGACAAGGTGGCGATCGACAAGGCTGTCACCTACGCCGCCGAAGATGCCGATATCACCCTGCGGCTCTGGCGGCGGTTCAAGCCGATGCTGCATGCGGCGCGGGTGACGACGGTCTATGAGACGCTCGAACGCCCGCTGGTGCCGGTGTTGGCCGATATGGAAATGGCGGGCGTGCGGGTCGATGCGCAGGTTCTGGCACGCATGTCGAATGTGTTCGCGCAGCGCATGGCGGGGCTGGAATCCGAGATCGCCGAGATCGCGGGGCAGCCGTTCAACGTGGGCAGCCCCAAGCAGCTCGGCGAGATCCTCTTTGATCAGATGCAGGTGCCTGGCGGGCAGAAGGGCAAGACCGGCGCCTATTCGACCGGGGCCGATGTGCTCGAAGATATCACCACGATGGAAGATCAGCCGACGGCGGCGCAGCTGGCCGCAAAGGTGCTCGACTGGCGGCAGATTTCGAAACTGAAATCGACCTACACGGATGCGCTGCAGACCCATGTGAACCCCGAAACGGGGCGCGTGCATACGAGCTATTCGATTGCCGGCGCGAACACCGGGCGGCTTGCCTCGACCGACCCGAACCTGCAGAATATCCCCGTGCGCTCCGATGAGGGCCGCCGCATCCGCGAGGCCTTCGTGGCGGGGCCCGGCATGCGGATCGTCTCGCTCGACTACAGCCAGATCGAGCTGCGCATCCTCGCCCATGTCGCCGACATTCCGGCGCTGCAACAGGCCTTCCGCGAGGGGCAGGACATCCACGCGATGACGGCGTCGGAGATGTTCAACGTGCCGATCGAGGGGATGGACCCGATGATCCGCCGTCAGGCCAAGGCGATCAACTTCGGCGTCATCTATGGCATCTCGGGCTTTGGGCTGGCGCGCAACCTGCGCATCCCGCGCGCCGAGGCGCAGGGCTTCATCGACCGCTATTTCGAGCGTTTCCCCGGCATCCGCGCCTATATGGACGCGACCGTGGCCTTCGCCAAGGAAACCGGCTTCGTGCAGACCCTCTTCGGGCGCAAGATCCACACCCCCGAGATCAACGCCAAGGGCCCCGCCGCGGGCTTTGCGAAGCGTGCCGCGATCAACGCGCCGATCCAGGGGGCCGCCGCCGACATCATCCGCCGTGCGATGATCCGCATGCCCGCCGCCATCGCCGATCTGCCCGCGAGGATGCTGTTGCAGGTGCATGACGAATTGATCTTCGAGGTCGAAGAGGGCGCGGTCGATCCGCTGATCGCGGCGGCGCGCGCGGTGATGGAGGGGGCCTGCGATCCGGTCCTGCGCCTCAAGGTGCCGCTGGTCGTTGATGCAGGGCAGGGGGCCAGCTGGGCCGAGGCGCATTGAGCCCGCGCGCCCCGCGGGGGGAAGCTGAGGAGCCTCCGGCGGGGATATTTTTGGCAAGATGAAAGCCGCTGTTTTTTCTTGGCCCAAATACTCAAAAGACGACGAGGACGCCCGCGATGCCGCATGATCATTCGCACCACCACCACGCCCCCACCGGCGAGGGCGCGATGGCCTGGGCGGTGGCGATCAACGTTCTTCTGACCTTCGCGCAGGTGGCGGGGGGGCTGGTTGCGGGCTCGGTCGCGCTGATCGCGGATGGGGTGCACAATTTCTCGGATGCGGCGGCGTTGGTGCTGGCCTTTGGGGCGCGCAGGCTGGCGCGGCGGGCGGCCAGCGCGTCGATGTCCTTCGGCTGGTCGCGGGCCGAAGTGGTGGCGGCGCTGGTCAATTATGTCGCGCTGATTCTGATCGCGCTCTGGCTGATGGTCGAGGCCGCGGGGCGGCTGGCCGATCCGCCCGCGGTGCAGGGCGGCATCGTGATCTGGCTGGCGCTTCTGGCGCTGGTGATCGATCTGGGCACTGCGGGGCTGACCTGGCGGCTCTCGCGCGAGAGCCTGAATATCCGCGCGGCGTTTCTGCACAACTTGGCGGATGCCGGGGCCTCGGTCGCGGTGATTGCGGGCGGGGTGGCGATTGCGCTTTGGGATCTGCGGGTGATCGACCCGGTGCTGACGATCGGCATTTCGATCTTCATCCTGTGGCATGTGGCGGGCGATCTGCGGCCCATCCTGCGCATCCTGATGCTGGGTGCGCCCGAGGGGCCCGCGCCCGAGGCGGTGGCCGCGCGTCTTGCGGCGCATCCCGGCGTCGAGGGGGTGCACCATCTGCATCTCTTTCAGCTTGACGAGGGGCGCTCGGTCCTTTCGGCGCATCTGGTGATTGCCGAGGGGCAGGATTTCGCCGCGGTGATCGCCGGGGCGAAGGCGATGCTGGCGGCGGACTTCGACCTGATGCACGCCACGCTTGAGCCCGAGACCGCGGCGCAGGGCTGTGCCGACCGGGCCGACTGTCTGGCGAAGGCCCCCGCGGGGCATGGCCACGCCCACGTGCATTAGGCCCTAGCGCGGCAGCCAGCCCAGCCCCGCCTGCGTCGTCAGCCGCGGGGTATAGGCGGCTGCGACCCAACCCTTGTAACCGGCCATTGCGGCAAACAGCGCCGGGAAATCAATCGCCCCCGCCCCGGGATCATCGCGCCCGGGGCTTTGCGCAACCTGCACCAGCGCCGCGCCCGCCCCATGCTGCGCCCAGGCCCCAAGCGCATCGCCGGTCAGCACCTGCGCCTCGGCGGTGTCGAAGAGAAGCCCCAGATTGGGTGCGGCCACGGCGGCGATCACCGCTTCGGTTGCGGGGTAATCGGCCAGCGCCCAGCCTGCCCGCGGCCCGATGGCCAGGCGCCATTTCGGGGCCGCATCGCAGGCCCTTGCAAGGTTGCGGGTCAGCGTTTCCGGATCGCCGGGGCCGACCTCTAGCACGATCACCGCGGGTTTCAGAACCTCGGCATAACGCAGCATGCGGCGGAAATCGCGGGCGAATCTGTCCTCGGCGCCGGGCGTCGCCGGGTGGCCCGGCGCGCCCCCGGTATAATTGGGCGGCGGCCCGGTGATCGCCGCGCAGGCGAGCCCGTTCATCACCATCTGGTCGCGCATCTCCTGCGCGGGCTGGTCATAGGGCGCGCTGAGCGCGATGCCGTCAAACCCCGCCGCCTTGGCCGCGGCAAAGCGCGCCATGAAGGGCAGTTCCTGAAACATCAGCCCCGGATCGGCGGCGAATTTCATGTCGGCAGATCATCCATCGGGGTGATCGGGAAGAACTGCCCGCCCGACCAGAGGCCGAGCCACTCGGCCCCGTCATGCGCCCCCGGCACCGCCAGATCGACCAGCCGATAGAAGCTCTTGCGGTCGATCAGCGCCTCGAGCCCGCGGCGGATATGGACATAGGGCGCAGGCTCGCCGCCCGCGTCAAACGTCACGCGGATTGCATGGTCGGGCCCCGCGGTGACGGTGTCGCCGACATTGGTGGTGAAGCTCAGGCTTTGCGCCTGACCCGCGCCCGTGGCGGCGAAATCTACCGCCACGAAGGGCGCATCCACGACGCGAATCCCCACCTTTTCGACCGGGGTGACCAGAAAATATTTCCCGTCCTCCAGCTTCAGGATCGAGGCGAAGAGCCGCACCAGCGCCTCGCGCCCGATGGGCGTGCCCAGATAGAACCAGGTGCCGTCGCGCCGGATCTCCATATCCAGATCGCCGCAAAACGGCGGGTTCCACAGGTGGACGGGCGGCGGCCCGCGGCGGCCCTCGCGGCGCGCAGCCTCCAGCAGCCCCTCGGTCGCGGGCGGCTTCACGGCATTTTGTGGCTCAGTGTTTTCGCTCATCCGATCTTTGCCATTGGGTCTGGGGTCGATATCTGCTTTGCTTCCACTATAGCGCCGAAGGAGCCGATGTCATGACCGAGCCTGCCGATCTGATCGCCGAAATCGAGGCCCTCGCCGAAAAGCTGGGCGCCGCGCGCGCCTCGGTCAACCGCCGCTTCATCGGGCAGGAGCGGGTGGTGGAGCTGGTTCTGGCCTCGATGCTGTCGGGGGGGCATGCGCTTCTGGTCGGTCTGCCGGGTCTGGGCAAGACGATGCTGGTCGATACGCTCTCGACCGTGATGGGGCTTTCGGGCTCGCGCATCCAGTTCACGCCTGACCTGATGCCCGCCGATATCCTCGGCTCCGAGGTGCTGGAGACCGCCGCCGACGGCTCGCGCGCGTTTCGCTTCCTCGAGGGGCCGGTCTTTTGCCAGCTCCTGATGGCCGACGAGATCAACCGCGCCAGCCCCCGCACGCAATCCGCCCTCCTACAGGCGATGCAGGAGCGTGAGGTGACCGTGGCCGGGGTGCACCGCCCGCTGGGCCGTCCGTTCCATGTGCTCGCCACGCAAAACCCGATCGAGCAGGAGGGGACCTATCCCCTGCCCGAGGCGCAGCTGGACCGCTTCCTTGTGCAGATCGACGTGGATTACCCCACCCGCGAGACCGAGCGCGAGATCCTCTTGGCCACCACGGGCGCGGCCAGCACCGAGGCGGTCGCGGTCTTCACCGCCGAGGAGCTGATCGCCGCGCAGGCGCTGGTGCGCCGCATGCCGGTGGGCGAGGCGGTGGTCGAGCTGATCCTCGATCTGGTGCGCGCCTGCCGTCCGGGCGAGCCCGAAGCCCGCACCATCGCGCGCGACGCGCTCGCTTGGGGCCCGGGGCCGCGGGCGGCGCAGGCCTTGATGCTGACGGTGCGGGCGCGGGCGCTGCTGAATGGGCGGCTCGCGCCCAGCGTCGAAGATGTGCTGGCACTGGCGCGCCCGGTGCTGAGCCACCGGATGGCGCTGAACTTTGCCGCGCGGGCGCGGGGCGAGACGCTGGCCGCGGTCATCGCGCGCGTCTCGGCCGAGGTGTCGGGTCTGACCGAGGCCGCCGAGTGAGCGTTGCCCGCGACACGCAGGCCGCTTCGGGGGCGCTCGATCTGCGCCGCGAGGCCGAGGGGGCCGCGGGCGCGCTGCCGCCGCTGTTGATCGCGGCCGAGCAACTGGCCTCGACGGTGCAGATGGGTGGCCATGGCCGGCGCCGCGCGGGGCCGGGCGAGGAATTCTGGCAATATCGGCCGGCGCATTCGGGCGATGAGGCGCGTTTGGTCGACTGGCGCCGCTCGGCGCGGTCGGACGCGCAATTCGTGCGCGACCGCGAATGGCAGCTGGCGCAATCGCTGCATCTTTGGGTCGATGATGCGGCCTCCATGAGGTTCTCCGGCGCGCCCGACGGGCGGCGGGTGCGCCCGTCCAAGGGTGCGCGCGCGCGGCTTCTGGCGCTGGCGCTGGCGGTGCTGTCGATCCGGGCGGGCGAGCGCGTGGGCCTGACCGGGCCGCTCGCGCCGCCGCGGCCGGGGCGGGCGCAACTCTTGACGCTGGCGCAGATGCTGGAGGCCGACGGCGCGGGCGCCGATTATGGCACGCCGCAGGTGGCGGGGGTTGCCGCGCATGCCCGGGCGCTCTTCCTGTCGGATTTCTTCGGCGATCTCGATGCGGTCGAGGGCGCGATCGCCGCGTTGGCCGATCGCGGCGTGACCGGCGTCCTGTTGCAGGTGCTCGACCCCGCCGAGGAAGAGTTTCCCTTCGATGGCCGCACGATTTTCGAGAGCATGACCGGCGCGCTGCGGCACGAAACCCGCGAGGCGGGCGATCTGCGCGCGCGCTATCTGGCGCGTCTGGCCGAGCGGCGCGACCGGCTGGCACGGATCGCGCGGGCCGCGGGCTGGCAGTTTTCCACCCATCACACCGGCGATCCGGCGCAGGCGGCGCTGCTGTGGCTCTGGGCCGCGTTTGATCGGGGGGCACGATGACGCTGATCGGTCCCTTGGGCTTCTCCGCGCCGTGGCTCCTCTTGGGCCTCGTGGCGCTGCCGATCCTGTGGTTTCTGCTGCGCGCCGTGCCGCCCGCGCCGATCCGCCGCCGGTTTCCGGGGGTGGCGCTGCTGCTGGGTCTGGCAGATGAAGAGGTTCAGGCCGAACGCACGCCCTGGTGGCTGCTCGCGCTGCGGATGCTTGCGCTGGCCGCGGCGATCCTCGGCTTTGCCGGGCCGATCCTGAACCCGGTCGCCACCGGCCCCGCGCGGGGGCCCTTGCTGATTGTCGAAGATGGCAGCTGGGCCGCGGCCCGCGACTGGTCGCGGCATCTGGCACGGATCGACCGCGCGCTGAGCGAGGCGGCCGCCGCGGGGCGCCCCGCGGCGCTTGTGAACCTCGCCGATCCGCCGCCCGCGGCACCCGTCTTTGCGCCCGCCACCGATCTAGCCGCCGGGCTGCCGGGCCTGACCCCGCAGCCCTGGGAGCCGGGCACCGATCTGCCGCCGCTGCCCGAGGGCGGGTTTGACACGCTCTGGCTGTCGGATGGGCTGGCGCGCCCGGGCCGCGCGGCGCTAGCCGAGGCGCTGCGGGCGCGCGGTGCGCTCCGCGTCTGGCAGGGCGCCGGGCCGGTTCTGGCGCTCGGTCCCGCCGCGGTCGAAGAGGGCGGCGTTGCCGTGCCGCTCTTGTCCTCCGCGCCGCTTACCCTGCCCGTTGAGGTTGCCGCGATCGGACCCGATCCGGCGGGCATCGAGCGCGAGCTGGCGCGCGAAACCGTCGCCCCGGGCGCCACCGCGGCGCGCTTCGAGTTGCCGCCCGAGCTGCGCAACCGCCTGACCCGCTTCGAGATTGTCGGCGCGCGCAGTGCGGGCGCGGTCGGCCTGACCGATGATGCCGTCAAGCGCCGCAAGGTCGCGCTGATCGCGGGCGGCACCGCGCGCGAGGGGCTCGAGCTGCTCAGCCCGACCTATTATCTGGACAAGGCGCTCGCCCCCACCGCCGATCTGATCGAGGGCACTTTGGCCGATGTGCTCGAGGCCAAGCCCGATGTGATCGTGCTGGCCGATGTTGCCGAGATCCCCGAGGCCGACCGGCTGGCCGAATGGCTGGAAGAGGGCGGCCTGCTGGTGCGCTTCGCCGGGCCCCGGATGGCGGCGGCCGAGGGCGAGGACATGTTCCTGCCGGTGCGGCTGCGCGCGGGCGGGCGCTCGGTCGGCGGCACGATGAGCTGGGGCGAGCCGCGCGGATTGGCGCCCTTTGCCGAGGGTTCGCCCTTTGCCGGGCTGGCCGTGCCGCCCGATGTTGTCATCAATACGCAGGTGATGGCCGAGCCCGCGCCCGAACTGGCCGAGCGCACCATCGCCACGCTGGCCGATGGCACGCCTTTGGTGACGCGGTCGCGGTTTGGGCAGGGGCAGATCGTGCTCTTTCATGTCAGCGCCAATGCCGAATGGTCGAACCTGCCGCTGTCGGGGCTATTCCCGGCGCTGCTCGAACGGCTGGCGATCTCGGCCCGGGGCGCGGCGGCAGAGGCGGGCGATCTGGTGGGCACGATCTGGGTGCCGCAAAAGCTGATCGACGGCTTCGGGCGGCTGAGCGGCGCCGAGGCGGCCGCGGGTGTGGCGGGCGAGGATCTGGCCCGCGCCGTGCCGGGACCTGCGACCCCGCCCGGCCTTTACGCGGCCGAAGACCGCGCCGTGGCGCTGAATGCGCTCGCGCGTGACCGGGTGCTGGAACCGGCCATCTGGCCCGCGGGGCAGGCGATCGAGGGCGATGCCGCGCCGGTGCAGATGCCACTGAAAGGCGCGCTTCTGGCGCTGGGGCTTGGCCTGTTGCTGATCGACGCGCTGGCGACGCTGGCGCTGTCGGGGCGGCTCAGGGGCGCGCGGGCGGCGGTGCTGGTGCTGGGCCTGGCGCTGGCCGCCGTGCCGCAGGGCAGCCGCGCGCAGGAGGCATCGGGGCCCTCTACCTCTGGGCCCACCATGCCCGAGGCGCGCGCCATCGAGGCGGCCTCGAATGTCGTGCTGGCCGCGATTGCGACGGGCGATGCGGGGGTGGACCGGGTGGCGCTGGCGGGTCTGCGGGGCCTTGGCGCGGCGCTTTCGGCGCGCACCACGGTCGAGCCCTCGGCGCCGATGGTGATTGATCTGGACACCGATGATCTGGCGCTTTTCACCTTCATCTATTGGCCGGTGACCGCCACTCAGCCCGCCCCCTCGCCGCAGGCCTATGCCAAGCTCAACCGCTATCTGCGCGGCGGGGGCATGATCCTGTTCGACACCCGCGACGCCGATCTGGCGGGCGTGGGCAGCGCGACCGAGGCCGGGCGGCGGCTGCAGGCGCTGGCCGCGCCCCTCGATATCCCGCCGCTCGCGCCGATCCCGCCCGATCATGTGCTCACCCGCACCTTCTATCTGCTGCAGGCCTTCCCCGGCCGCTATGAGGGCACGATCTGGGTCGAGGATACGCCCGATGCGACCGAGGCCGCCGAGGGCATGCCGTTTCGCAACCTCAACGACGGGGTGACGCCGGTGGTGATCGGCGGCAATGACTGGGCCGCGGCCTGGGCGGTCGATGACAGCGGGCGCGCGATGCTGCCGGTGGGCCGCGGTCAGGCGGGCGAGCGGCAGCGCGAGGTCGCCCTGCGGTTCGGCGTCAACCTGATCATGCATGTGCTGACCGGGAATTATAAATCCGATCAGGTCCATGTGCCTGCGCTTCTGGAAAGGCTGGGGCAATGAACGGGCTCTCGCTGACCTTCGCGCCGCTTCTGCCCTGGCCGGTGATTGCCGCGCTGGCGGCGCTGGCGGGGGTCATTCTGGCGGTCTCGCTCTGGCGGGGGTTGCGCGGCTGGGCGCTGCGCGGGATGGCCGCGGGCCTTCTGATTGCGGCGATTGCCCAGCCCGCGCTGCAGGCCGAGGACAAGACACCGCTCTCGGATATCGTGCTGCTGCTGGCCGACCGCACCGCCTCGAACCGGCTCGATGCCCGCGCGGATCAAACCGCTTCGGCCGCCGACGCCTTGGCCGCCCGCCTCGCCGCGCGCCCCAATACCGAGGTGCGCCGCATCGACCTGCCCGATGGCGCGGGCAATGCGGGCACCGAGCTTGGCGCCGTCCTTGCCGAGGCGCTGGCCGCCGAGCCCCGCGCGCGGGTGGCGGGGGTGCTTGCCGTGACCGATGGCCTTGCGCATGACGCGCCCTTGATCCCCGATCTGCCCGCGCCCCTGCAGCTTCTGCAAACCGGGCGCGCCGTGGATTGGGACCGCCGCATCGTCATCGAGACCGCGCCGACCTTCGGCATCATCGGCGAGCCGGTCACCATCCGCCTGAGCATCGAGGATGAGGGCGCCGTGCCCCGCGCCGCCGCGGGCCGGGCCGAGCTGGGCGTTGCGATCGACGGCGGCGAGATGAACCGCTACAGCTTCGCCACCGGCGAGGCGCTGGAATTGCCACTGACGCTGGAACACGGCGGGCAGAACGTCGTGCAATTTTCGGTCACGCCCGTTGCGGGCGAGCTGACGACCCTCAACAACGATGCGGTGGTGCAGATCAACGGCGTGCGCGACCGGCTGCGGGTGCTGCTGGTCTCGGGCGAGCCGCATGCCGGTGAACGCACCTGGCGCAACCTGTTGAAATCCGATGCGGGCGTTGATCTGGTGCATTTCACCATCCTGCGCCCGCCGGAGAAACAGGATGGCACGCCGGTCTCGGAACTGTCGCTGATCGCCTTCCCGACGCAGGAGCTGTTCATCGACAAGATCGACGAATTCGATCTGATCATCTTCGACCGCTACGCCGAGCGCGGCATCCTGCCCTCAAGCTATTTCCGCAATATCCGCGACTATGTCGAACGCGGCGGGGCGGTGTTGGTCTCGGCGGGGCCCGAATATGCCACGGTGGAAAGCCTCTGGCAGACGGGGCTTGCCGATATCCTGCCCGCGCGGCCCACGGGGCGGGTGTTCTCCGAACCCTTCCTGCCGCGGCCGACCGAGCTTGGCTTGCGCCATCCGGTGACCGCGGGGCTCACGGGCGCGCCGCCGGTCGAGGGGGAGGCAGACGGCCCGCAGTGGGGCCGCTGGCTGCGTCAGGTCGAACTGGCCGCGCCCGAGGGCGAGGTGGTGATGCAGGGCGCCCGCGGCGCGCCGCTGCTGGTGCTCGCGCGCAAGGGCGAGGGGCGCGTGGCGCTTCTGGCCTCGGATCACGCCTGGCTCTGGGATCGCGGCTATGAGGGCGGCGGCCCGCAGCTCGAATTGCTGCGCCGCATCGCGCATTGGGAGATGAAAGAACCGGAACTCGAGGAAGAGGCGCTTTATGCCGAGCTTGAGCCGGGCTCGATGGCGCTCACGATCGTGCGCCGCTCGATGGACCCCGCGGTGCCGCCGGTCGAGGTCACCCATCCCGATGGCACCACCGAGGACATAGCCCTGACCGAGACCGCGCCGGGCCGGTTTACCGCGCGCTTTGCCGCGCCCGCGCCGGGGCTCTATCGGCTCAAGGATGGCGATCTGACCCGGGTCGTGGCGCTCGGGCCCGCTAGCCCGCGCGAATTCGAGCAGACCATCGCCTCGGCCGAGCCGCTGGCGGCTGCGATTGCCGCCTCGGGCGGGGGCGTGACGCAGCTGGAAGAGGGCATCCCCGCGATCCGCGATATCCGCCCGGGCCGCCCCAGCGCCGGCCGCGGCTGGATCGGGATCACCCCGCGCGGCGCCGCCGCCACGACCGATATCCGGGTCACGCCGATTCTGCCCGCCTGGGCGTGGCTCGTGCTGGCTGCGGGTCTGGTGCTGGCGGCCTGGCTCATCGAAGGGCGCGGGCGGCGGCGGCAAGCGGCCTGATCCCCCCTCAACAGTGTGCAAATATCCCGGGGGTGAGGCCGAAGGCCGAGGGGGCAGGGCCCCCTATTGCGGCAGGTTTTCCATCAGCGCCCGCCGCGAGGTCGAGGCGAATTCGCGCCGCCACAGCATCGCCGTGGTGAACAAGACCGCCGCGAGCAAGGCCCAGGGCCCGAGCAGCCACGCCAGCGACGCCAGCGCGAAATAGACCGCCCGGAGGCCCCGGTTGAAGCTTTTTGCCGCGTTGATCTGCACCTGCGCGGCCTGCTCGGCGCGCGGATAGGCCAGCGGGTCGGCGGGGTCGTTCGGCACCGCGGCCATCGCGATCGCGGCATAGGAAAACAGCCGGTGCGACCAGACGAATTTCAGAAAGGCATTCGCCCCGAACAGCACCGCGGTCAGGATCCGCGTCTCCCACAGCAGTTTCGGGCTTTCCCCCAGCGCGAAATCCTGCGCGAGCCCGGTCAGCTGCTCGGGGTTGCCGATCAGCGCCAGCCCGCCGCCGATCGCAATCAGCGCGGTCGAGGCGAAGAAGGTCGTCGACTGCCGCAGCCCGTCCATCATTGCCCCGTCGAAGATCCGCGGCTGGCGCGTCACCAGCTGGCGCATCCATTCGCGCCGATACCCCTCCATCATCTTGCCGACCGAGGGGCGGTGCGCAGGCGGATGTTCGGTCCGCCAGCCGATCCAAAGCCATGCGGTGACCAGAACCGCCAGCGCGGCAAGGTCGAGGGGCCCGAGCGGGCCGATATGAAAGGCGGTGCTCATGGTGTCACCCTAGCGCGGGCAATCGGCGCTTGCCAGATGGGTCAACTGGTTATAATTTCTGACCAGATGAGGGAGGCCCCGATGCAGATGCCCGTTCCCAGCGCCGCGATTCTCGCGCGCAAGGCCGAGATCACCGCGCGGTTGCGCGCGATCCTGCCCCAGGATGCCGTGATCGACGATCCGGCCGAGACCCGCGCCTATGAATGCGATGCGCTTTCGGCCTATCGCCGCCAGCCGCTGGCGGTGGTGCTGCCGCGCACCACGGCCGAGGTGGCCGCCGTGCTCAAGGCCTGCGCCGAGATGGCGGTCCCGGTGGTGCCGCGTGGCGCGGGCACCAGCCTTGCGGGCGGCGCGATGCCGCAAGAGGATGGCGTGATCCTGGGCCTTGCGCGGATGAACCGGGTGCTGGAGGTCGATTACCACAACCGCTTCATCCGGGTCGAGGCGGGGCGCACCAACCTGTCGGTGACCGGCGCGATCGAGGGCGAGGGCTGGTTCTATGCGCCCGATCCGTCCTCGCAGCTGGCCTGCGCCATCGCGGGCAATATTGCGATGAACTCGGGCGGCGCGCATTGCCTGAAATATGGCGTGACCACCAACAATCTGCTGGGCGTGACATTGGTTACCATGGCGGGCGAGGTTCTGGAAATCGGCGGGCCGTTCTGCGATGCGGCGGGGCTCGACCTGCTGGGCGTAATCTGCGGCTCGGAGGGGCAATTGGGTGTGGTCACCGAAGCCACCCTGCGCATCCTGCGCGCGCCTGAAGGCGCCCGGCCGGTGCTGATCGGGTTTTCCGCCAATGAGATCGCGGGCGCCTGCGTCGCCGATATCATCCGCGCGGGCATCCTGCCCGTCGCCATCGAATTCATGGACCGCCCTTGCCTTGAGGCCTGCGAGGCCTTTTGCCATGCGGGCTACCCCGATTGCGAGGCGCTCTTGATCGTCGAATGCGAGGGGTCGGAGGCCGAGATCGCCGAGCAGCTCGGGCTGATCCGCCAGATCGCCGCGCGCCATGACCCTGTCGAATTCCGCGAGGCGCGCTCGGCCGATGAGGCCAAGCGGATCTGGCTGGGCCGCAAATCGGCCTTCGGCGCGATGGGGCAGAAGGGCGATTACATGTGCCTTGATGGCACGATCCCGGTCAGCGCGCTGCCGATGGTGCTGCGCCGGATCGGTGAGCTGTCGGCGGAATACGGGCTCGAGGTCGGCAATGTCTTTCACGCGGGCGATGGCAACATGCATCCGCTGATCATCTACAACGCCAATGAGCCCGGCCAGCAGGAGCTCTGCGAGCGGCTCGGCGCGGCGATCCTGACGCTTTGTGTCGAGGCGGGCGGCTGCCTGACCGGCGAACATGGCGTGGGGATCGAGAAGCGCGATCTGATGGAGGTGCAGTTCGCGCCGGAGGATCTGGAGGCGCAGATGCGCGTCAAGGATGTGTTCGATCCGGGCTGGCTGCTCAATCCGGCAAAGGTGTTTCCGCTAGCGGTCAGCGCGGCGCGGCGGGGCTGAGGGCGGACCGGGGCGCTGCCCCGGACCCCGGGATATTTGGAGCAAGATGAAAGCATGAAGGTCACGAGCGAGGCAGAGCTGGCCGAGGCGATCCG
>JACXUS010000504.1 GCA_014763785.1 Sphingomonadales bacterium
GACCGCGTCCCGCGGCAGCCGCTTCTTCGCTGTCGATGTTTGTCCCATGGGGTCTTCCTCCTTCCCAAGAATAGCATGGAAAGAAGGTTAAGTGGACAACTGAGCGCGGCTATTCCGCGGCCGGGACCTCGGCTGCGGGCTCGCAGGGCGCCAGCAGGTCCATCGCCTCGACCGCGCGCTGATAGGTGCGCGACACCGGCACGAGCGAGCCGTCACGCAACAGCAGCGTGATCCGCCCGCGGCTGCGCTGCGCGCCCCGGATCGCCGCCCGCGTCACCCAATGCGAGCGATGCACCTGCAACCCGTCGAGGCCTTCCAGCTCTCCAATCGCATCGGCAAAGCGCATCAGCAGGCTGGTCCGCCCGGCGGTGGTGATCACCTCGACATAGTGGTCGCTCATCTGCAGGCGGATCACCCGGCCGCGCCGTTCGGGATCAAGCCGCGCCAGCAACCGCGGACCGGCGGCGGCTTCGGCCTGCGGCGTGGCCGGGGCGGCCGTGGTCGGCGCGGGCCGGGTCTGTTGCTGTGCAAAGGCATGGCGCAGGGTCGAGGTCGCCATCGACGCCAGAAAGACATAGGCCGCCATCGACAGCCAGCCCGGCGCCTCGGCCTCGGCGCGCACCAGATGACGGGTGACCATGCCCAGCGGCGGCGTCAGGATCAGGGTCGACAGAAGGGCGATCATCGGCGCTTCCGAGCGATAGCGCCGCAGCCCCAGATAGTCTTGCGTGATCACCCGAAGCGCGGCCCCGACAAGGATCGCGATCGCCACGAGCAGCGGCCAGAAAACCACCCTCTCGGCCAGACCCATGGCTACAAAGGTGCCGAAGGGCCCCCCGACCACGCCGAACCCCGACAGCACCAACCAAATCACAGGCAGCACAGGCTGCCTTAACGCCTTGCGATACGCTTTCGCGAAGGAGGTCATCCCTACCACCCCCGCCACAATAGTTAACCATCGCCTATCCGTTGCGCCCGTATGCCGCAACGGATTCGCAGTCTGCGATATTGGAATGGGTCCCTGCCGTTGCGTCAAACCAACAACTCGGGCCCCGAGACGCAAGAAGCCGCCCCGGGGGGCGGCTTCGGCAGCTCGGGCGCCGCTCGGGCGGTCAGGCCTTCGGGCGACCCTTTAAGCGGTGAGCCCTTCGGGCTCGGGCAGCCCATTGGCGCGGCAGCAGGCGGTGAGCGTATTGGCCAGAAGGTATGCGATGGTCATCGGGCCCACCCCGCCCGGCACCGGGGTGATCGCGCCCGCGAC
>JACXUS010000505.1 GCA_014763785.1 Sphingomonadales bacterium
GGTCTGCATATCGGGGGC
This sequence comes from Sphingomonadales bacterium, assembly GCA_014763785.1. Classification (GTDB taxonomy): domain Bacteria; phylum Pseudomonadota; class Alphaproteobacteria; order Rhodobacterales; family Rhodobacteraceae; genus Rhodobacter. The sequence goes on from JACXUS010000505.1 coordinate 19, forward strand.
GGGCCGCAGGCGCCCCGCGGTGCCGTCCGGGTATCGGGGCATGTGTCCGCTGGCGATCTGCCCCGAGGAATGGTTAACCAATTGTTATAAATAAAAATTTCCAGACTTTACCCCTTTGGGGATGCGCCGCGCCGCGGTATGTTAATCTTAATGTCGATTGCGGACTGGCTGACATGGCGACGATTTATGACCTCCTTGAAGTCACGGATATCAGCGAGAATACGACCTATTCGACAGCGGCGGGGAACCTGCTCGGCGTTGTCGGCAGTGTCTCGTCCGCGGATCTGAACGACGGCGAATTCGATGAGGGGGACATCCTCCTGATCGGGGGTGTGCCCTATACGATCGACCGGATTCAGGAACCCCTCAACAGCGGGCGCTTCACCCTTGGGGATGGCTCGGAGCGGAGCTTCAATCCGCAGAGCGAACACAGTCTGGACGTCGTCTTCCTGACCGTCTCGAACGGTGGCGATATTCGCTATTTCGTCATCCCGAAAGACAGCTACGGGGATATGAATGTCCAGCAGATCCGGACCGGCGCGCTTGAGGATGTGGCCGGGCATGATGCGGCGCTCGTCTCGACGATCGACAATAATATCAACGTGGTCTGCTTTGCCGCCCGCACAATGATCCTGACCCCCTCGGGGCCGCGCGCGGTCGAGCATCTGCGGATCGGGGATCCGGTCTGGACCCGCGATCACGGGGCGCAGACGATCCGCCACATCATTTCAAGCGCACTCGATTTCAGCACCGCCCCGGAGGAGCTGAAGCCGGTCGTCTTCGAGCGGGGAAGCCTTGGCCAGGGGCTGCCCAGCAGGCGGCTGATGGTCTCGCCGCAGCACCGGATGCTGGTCACGACAGCGGCGGGCAGCCCGGTTCTGGTGCCCGCCAAGGCCCTGACCGGGCGCCGCGGGGTGCGCATCGCCAAGGGCAAACGCCGGGTGGACTATTATCACCTCGTCTTTTCAAGGCACGAGATCATCCGCGCCAATGACACGCTGACGGAAAGCCTGTTTCCCGGCCGCATGACCCTGCGCGCGGTCCCCGCCCCCTGCCGTCAGGAGATCCAGGGCATCTTCGGCCGGGACCTGCTGGCGGCGGCAGGCGCGCCCGAGGAAATCGCCGCCGCGCCGATCCTGCGGGTTCAGGACGCGAAAGTGACGGCGCTCCGGCTTCGATAGCGGCTCGCCCGCAGCCGTCTGACGGCCGCCGTTCGATTGCCGCCGCCCGCCTGCCTGCCAA
>JACXUS010000506.1 GCA_014763785.1 Sphingomonadales bacterium
AGCCGAGCCCGAGCAGATGGCGCATCTGGCGCAATCCGTGGGCGCGCGTTGGGGCGGCGTCGATCTCTGGGTGCATACCGCAATCCATGCTGCGCCCTTGTGCCCGGCGGGCCATATCGACGCCAAGGAGCTTGCGAAATCGACCGCGGTGAACATGACCGCCACGGCGCAGCTGATCGGGCTGATCGAGCCGCTGCTGATCGCACGAAAGGGCACTGCGCTCTTTTTCGACGACAACCGCGCGGGGCAGAAATTCTTCAGCGTCTACGGCGCGACGAAAGCCGCGCAGATGGCGATGGTGCGCAGCTGGCAGGCGGAGACGGCCAAGGTCGGGCCGCGCGTGGTCATCGCCGAGCCCAAACCGATGGCGACCGCACTGCGCGGGCGCTTCTTCCCGGGCGAGGATCGCTCGGTGCTGGCCGATCGTCACGATGAGGCGCGCCGCATCCTCGCGGCGCTCTGATCCGTCCCTCCTGATCCCGCCCCTGCGGCGCTTTGGCGACACTCGCGCGCGGCGGCGCGGGTCCGCTTTACCCTTGCGCGCCCTCGCGTTAAGCATCGGGTAGAACGGCAGGACAGCGGGGGCGGAATGCGTATTCTCATCACCAATGACGACGGGATCGACGCGCCGGGCCTTTCGGTTCTGAGCGAGATCGCGGAAGAGATCGCGGGACCCGATGGCGAGGTCTGGACCGTGGCGCCCGCCTTCGAGCAATCGGGCGTCGGTCATTGCATCTCCTATACCCACCCGATGATGATCTCGAAGCTCTCCGAGCGGCGTTTCGCGGCCGAGGGCAGCCCCGCTGACTGCGTGATGGCGGGGCTTTACGACGTGCTCGAGGGCCAGCGCCCCGATCTGGTGCTCTCGGGGGTCAACCGGGGCAACAACTCGGCCGATAATGCGCTCTATTCCGGCACCTTGGGTGGCGCGATGGAGGCCGCGCTGCAAGGTGTTCCGGCCATCGCGATGTCGCAATTCCTCGGGCCGGAAGTGTTCAACGCCCCCGACATGTTCGAGGCTGCGCGCGTGCATGGCGCCGCTCTGGTGCGACGTCTTCTGGAAAACGGGATCTGGGACGACGGCGATTACCGCGTCTTCTACAATGTGAATTTCCCGCCCGTCCTCGCGGCGGATGTGAAGGGGCACAAGGTGGCAGCCCAGGGCTTCCGCAAGGATTGCTATTTCTCGACCGAGGCGCATCACGCGCCTTCGGGGCGGCGGTTCCTGTGGATCAAGGGCGGACCGCAGCATACCC
>JACXUS010000507.1 GCA_014763785.1 Sphingomonadales bacterium
CTTCAAGGTGCCCGAGCGCGCCTATGCCGCCTGGCCCGAGGCGATCCGCCAGGGCTTCGAGCCCGCCCGCACGGTGAAGACCGGCGCGCTGAAGATCGCCATCCTGCCTCTGGAGGACAGGCAATGACTGGCCCCGCTCCGATCGCCCCAGACGCGCAGGATCTGCCGAGCCTGATCGACCGCGCCGCCAGCATGCTCTCGGGCGCGAAGACCGCCGCCGAGGTGCTCGAGGCGCGCGACATGGCGGGTTTCGCCTACGATGTGGCCAAACGCGCCGCCCGGCTGCAGCGCGCCAAGAGCGCCCATGATGATCTCGTCGCGGCGGCGCATCGCGCGCAGGCCCATGCGCTCGAGATCGAGGCATGCGCCAAGCGTCGGTTGGCCGACGAATACGATGCGGCGCAGGCGCGGGGCGAAGTCTTCGGCGCGCACAACGGGGCCCGCAATCGCGTTGAAGGCTCCAACGCGATTGCTGCGACAGCCGACCTCGGGTTGCGTCGCGATCAGATCCATGAGGCCCGTCAGCTCCGGGACGCCGAGGCCGCAGACCCCGGCATCGTGCGTCGCGCCCTCGATGATCGCCTGGAACGCGGCGAGGAACCGACCCGGGCGGCCCTGCGCAAGATGGTGGTCGACGCCGCCATGCGGGGAATGCGGCCGCAGCGCTCGGTCAGCCGACGCAATCCGCTCTACGTCCCGCCGACGCCTGCACGCGCCGCTTGGCAGCACGTGACCGGGACGTTCCGCGCCTTCGCCGAATGGGCCACGGACGAGAACCTGGCCCTCGCCCGGCAGGGCATGCGCGAGGCGCGGGACGAACCGTTTCACGACCTCGACGCCCAGGCAATCGCCCGCGGGGCGGCACGTTTCACGCAAATCACGGAGTGGCTCCATGCAGAATAGCCAGTCAGCGGCCTTTGCCGCATCTGTCTGGGAGGTCGCGTCCCGCATCGGCAACAACGCGCCCAGGATCGCCGACGACATCATGGAGGCTGCCTTTCCGCGGACCTTTTCGCAGGCCCGGGCTGAAGGCGCGCACCGGATGCTGCGCACCGGGATCATCTCCGAGGTGAAGCGCATCCTGCGCAACCACGACGATGGACCGGGCCAGGGGGATTTCGCGGAGGTCTGCGAGGCGTTCGCGCCGCTCGTGAAGGATCTGCGGTCCAAGTCCTACTTCGCGGAAAGCGCTGCGGAATACGTCGCGATCCCGGACCTCATTGCGGAACCCGAACTGCTCGACGACGCGCGGCGC
>JACXUS010000192.1 GCA_014763785.1 Sphingomonadales bacterium
CTATCAGGCTGGGGCGGGGATCAGGCGGGGGGCGGACCCGGCGCAGGACTGTGAGATGGGCGCCCCCGCCCCCGGGCCCTACCGGGCCCGGAGGGGCCGGTAGGGGATCATTCCAGCTCGATCAACAGGTCCTTGGCGTCGATCTGGGCACCCGGGGCCACATGCAGCGCCTTGACCACGGCCTCGCGGTCGGCGTGGATGCCGGTCTCCATCTTCATCGCCTCGATCGTCAGCAGCAGATCGCCCGCATGCACCTTCTGCCCGACGCTGACCGCGACACTGGCGATCGCGCCCGGCATCGGCGCGCCGATATGCGCGGGATTGCCGGGATCGGCCTTGGGCTTGGCCTTGGTCTGCGCCTTGGCGGCACGGTTGGGCACGCGCACCGCGCGGGGCTGACCGTTCAGCTCGAAGAACACCTTGACCTCGCCGGTCTCGTCGACCTCGCCCATCGTCTGATAGCGGATCTCGAGCGTCTTGCCCGGGTCGATCTCGGCGGCGATCTCGTCGCCCTGCTTCATGCCATAGAAGAAGACCGGCGTCGGCAGGGTGCGCACCGGGCCATAGATCCGGTGCCGCCCCATGTAATCGAGGAACACCTTGGGATACATCAGATAGCCCGCCAGATCCTCGTCATCGACGGTATAGCCGTTCAGCTCGGCCGACAGTTTCGCGCGCGTGGCCTCCAGATCGACCGGCGCCAGATGCTTGCCGGGGCGCTCGGTCGAGGGTTTCTCGTCCTTGAGCACCTTGGCCACGATCCCCGCGGGCCAGCCGCCCGGGGGTTGACCCAGATTGCCGCGCAGCATGTCGATCACCGAATCGGGGAAGGCCATGTCGCGCGCAGGATCGAGCACATCGGCCTTCGACAGCCCCTGCGCCACCATCATCAGCGCCATATCCCCCACGACCTTGGAACTGGGCGTGACCTTGACGATATCGCCGAAGATCTGGTTGGCATCGGCATAGGCCTGCGCCACCTCGTGCCAGCGCTCCTCCAGACCCAGGGACCGCGCCTGCGCCTTGAGGTTGGTGAACTGCCCGCCGGGCATCTCGTGCAGATAGACCTCCGACGCGGGCGCCTCGAGGCCGCTTTCAAACGCCGCATATTGGTGGCGCACGCCTTCCCAATAGTTCGACATCATCCGGATCGCGCCGATATCGAGGCCGGTGTCGCGCTCGGTATGCGCCACCGCCTCGACAATCGAGCCAAGGCAGGGCTGCGAGGTGCCGCCCGAGAAGGCATCCATCGCCGCATCGACCGCATCCACGCCCGCATCCGCCGCGGCCAGAACCGTCGCCCCGGCAATGCCCGAGGTATCATGCGTGTGGAAATGGATCGGCAGGCCGACCTCTTCCTTCAAGGCCTTGATCAGCGCCCGGGCGGCGGCGGGCTTCAACAGGCCCGCCATATCCTTCAGCCCCAGCACATGCGCGCCCGCGGCCTCCAGCTCCTTGCCCATCGCGACGTAATATTTCAGATCATATTTCGCGCGATCCGGGTTCAGGATATCGCCGGTGTAGCAGATCGTGCCTTCGCAGATCTTGTTCGCCTCGACCGCCGCATCCATCGCGACGCGCATGTTCTCGACCCAGTTCAGGCTGTCAAACACGCGGAACACGTCAACGCCCGATTTCGCGGCCTGCGCCACGAAGAACTGCACGACGTTATCGGGATAGTTGGTATAGCCCACGCCATTGCTGGCGCGCAGCAGCATCTGTGTCAGGATATTGGGCATGCCCGCGCGGATGTCGCGCAGCCGCTGCCAGGGGCATTCCTGCAAGAAGCGGTAAGCCACGTCAAACGTCGCGCCGCCCCAGCACTCGACCGAGAAGAGACCGGACAGGTTGCTGGCATAAAGCGGCGCCGCCTTGATCATGTCGATCGAGCGCATCCGCGTGGCCAGCAAGCTCTGATGCCCGTCGCGCATCGTCGTGTCGGTCAACAGCAGCTTCTTCTGCGCCTTCATCCATTCGGCAACGGCCTTGGGGCCCTTCTCGTCCAGCAGGGTGCGGGTGCCCGGCACCACCGCGCCGGTGACCGGCGGCAGGCGGGGGGGCTTCGCCTCGGCCGCGGGCTTCGGGCGCCCGGCGGTCTCGGGGTGACCGTTCACGGTGATATCGGCGATATAGGTCAGGATCTTGGTCGCCCGGTCGCGCCGCTTCTTGAAGTGGAACAGGTCCGGCGTCGTGTCGATGAACTTCGTCGTATAGCTCATGTCCAGGAAGGTCGGATGCTTGAGCAGGTTGATGACGAAGTCGATGTTGGTGCTGACGCCCCGGATGCGGAATTCGCGAAGCGCGCGGTCCATCCGGTGGATCGCGGCCTCGGGCGTCTGGGCCCAGGCGGTGACCTTCACCAAGAGACTGTCATAATAGCGCGTGATGACCCCGCCCGCGTAAGCGGTGCCGCCATCGAGACGGATCCCCATGCCGGTGGCCGAGCGATAGGCGGTCAGGCGGCCATAATCGGGGATGAAGTTGTTCTGCGGGTCCTCGGTGGTGACCCGGCACTGCACCGCATGGCCCGAGATCTTGATCTCGTCCTGGCTCGCGACGCCGGTCGCCTCGGCCAGAGTAGCGCCCTCGGCGATGCGGATCTGGCTTTGCACGATGTCGATGCCGGTGATCTCTTCGGTCACCGTATGTTCGACCTGCACCCGCGGGTTCACCTCGATGAAGTAGAACTGGCTACTGTCCATATCCATCAGGAATTCGACGGTGCCCGCGCATTCATAGCCGACCGCATTGCCGATGCGCAGCGCCAGTTCGCAGACCTCGGCGCGCTGCTCGGGGGTCAGATAGGGGGCGGGGGCGCGCTCGACCACCTTCTGGTTGCGGCGCTGCACGGTGCAGTCGCGCTCATAAAGGTGATAGAGCCCGCCGTGGCTGTCGCCGAGCAATTGCACCTCGACGTGGCGGGCGCGCAGGATCATCTTTTCCAGATAGCCCTCGCCGTTGCCAAAGGCGGCCTCGGCTTCGCGGCGGCCCTCGCGGACCTTCTCGACCAGCTCGTCAGGGCCCATGATCGGACGCATGCCGCGCCCGCCGCCGCCCCAGCTGGCCTTGAGCATCAGCGGATAGCCGATCTCGGCCGCCTCGCGCTTGATCGCGTCGAAATCCTCGCCCAGCACTTCGGTCGCGGGGATGACCGGCACGCCCGCGGCAATCGCCACGCGCCGCGCGCTGGCCTTGTCGCCAAGCGCGCGCATGGTTTCCGCCTTGGGGCCGATGAAGGTGATGCCCGCAGCCGCGCAGGCCTCGACGAAATCGGGGTTCTCGGAGAGCAGCCCATAGCCCGGGTGGATCGCATCCGCGCCCGAGTCCTTGGCCACGCGGATGATCTCGGGGATCGAGAGATAGGCGCCGACGGGGCTCAGACCTTCGCCGATGCGATAGGCCTCGTCCGCCTTGAAGCGGTGCAGCGACAGCTTGTCCTCTTCGGCATAGACGGCGACCGTCTTCTTGCCCATTTCATTGGCCGCGCGCATGACGCGGATGGCGATTTCGCCACGGTTGGCGATCAGGATTTTCCGAAACATCAACAGGCCTCCCCGGGTGATGATGCGAAAACCTAGCCGTGCTGCGCCGCAGCGCAAGAAAAAACTGCGAAATTGAGCAAATTAGCTGACCAATTTGGCGCGTTTTGCAAAGTTATAGTCGCATTCAAGCCGCTCTGCGCATGCTATTGACGCGCCGGGCGGGGCCGGGCAAGCAAGGGGCATGATCGACCTGCGCCCTGTGGGCTTCATCATCGGAATGCTGGCTCTGGTTCTGGGGCTGGCGATGCTGGTCCCGGCGGCGGTGGATTTCGCGCGGGGCGATGCGCATTGGCGTGCCTTCGCCGAGGCGGCGATGATCACCACCACGACCGGCGCGCTTCTGGCGCTGGCCTCGCATGATGCGCGCGGGCGCATGATCACGCTGCAGCAGAGCTTCGTTCTGACCTCGGCGGTGTGGCTCACGCTGCCCGGCTTCGGGGCGCTGCCCTTCATCATCGGCGCGCCGGGGCTGAGCTTTACCGATGCCTATTTCGAGGCGATGTCGGGCGTGACCACCACCGGCACGACCGTGATCCCCGCCCTTGACGATCTGCCGCGCGGCACGAACCTGTGGCGGGCGATCCTGCAATGGCTGGGCGGCCTTGGGATCGTCATTGTGGCGATGATCTTCCTGCCCGTGATGAAGGTGGGCGGGATGCAGTTCTTCCGCTCCGAAGGGTTCGACACTTTGGGCAAGATCCTGCCGCGGGCGGGGGATATTTCGCGCGCGCTGATCCGGATCTATGTCGGGCTGACGCTGGCCTGTGTGGCGGTCTATGCCGGGCTCGGCATGACCGGGTTTGACGCGGTGGTGCATGCGCTGACGACCGTCTCGACCGGCGGATTTTCCAACTATGACGCCAGCTTCGGGACCTACAAGGGCGCGCCGGAATATGCGGCCTCGGTGTTCATGCTCTTGGCGGCGATGCCCTTCATCCGCTTCGTGCAGCTGGCGCAGGGGCAGGTCGGGCCGATGTGGCGCGATCCGCAGGTGCGCGCCTTCCTGCGCTGGCATGCCTATGCGATCGGGGTGATCGTGCTCTATCGCCTGTTCCGCCACGAGGCCGAGTTCTGGCCCACCCTGCGCGAGGTCACCTTCAACGTCGTCTCGACCTTCACCGGCACCGGATTTGCCAGCGAGGATGTGACGAAATGGGGCCATCTGGCCTTTGTCGTGCTGATCATTACCGGGCTGATCGGTGGCTGCACCTCGTCCACCGGCTGTTCGGTCAAGGTGTTCCGCTATCTGATCCTGTTCGAGGCGATCAAGGCGCAGATCCGGCGGCTTTACAGCCCCAACCGGGTGGTGCAGCTGCGCTATGGCGGGCGGCCGGTCGAGGGCGAGGTGGTGGGCTCGGTCATCGCCTTCTTCTCGTTCTTCGTGCTCAGTTTCGGCGTGCTGATCGTCGGGCTGTCGCTGACCGGGCTGGAAACCAAGACCGCGCTGACTGCGGCCTGGACGGCGATTGCCAATGTGGGGCCGGCCTGGGGGCCGGAGGTGTCGGGCAATGGCGCGGTGGATCAGTTCCCCGAAGCCGCCAAATGGCTGATGATTCTGGGCATGTTTCTGGGGCGGCTGGAGCTTCTGTCGGTCTTCGTGCTCTTGCTGCCGCGGTTCTGGCGGGGCTGAGGGGCCGCGCGGGCCCCAGACGCCGGGGCGCTTGGGGCCCGCGTCGGATGCCTCCGGCGGGAGTATTTTTGCCAAGAAGAAGAGCCGCGCGCGCCCCGGTGCGGGCCGGGGCGATCGGGCCCTATTCCCAGCAGGCGATCTGCACGGTGAAATCCTGCGCCGCGCGGGCCAGATCCTCGGGGGCGCGGGTGCCGGTGGCTTCGGCCGCGCGCGGGGCGAAGCCCTTTTCGGCCAGCACGGGGGCAAGGGCGGTGGCCTGCACGGCGAGCGCCAGATCCTCGGGCAGGAGCTTGTCGGCCGCGGTGCTTTGCGTGGGCAGGAGCATCCCCATCACCGCGCCGGTCGCATCCAGCACCGGCCCGCCCGCGTCGCCCGGCAGGGTCTTCATCGCCAGCCGCGCCAGATCGGCCTCGCCCGCAAGCCCGCTCAGCGCCGAGAGGGTGCCAAAGCTGATCACCGGGGCCGACAGCGCCTCGGGATAGGAG
>JACXUS010000193.1 GCA_014763785.1 Sphingomonadales bacterium
CGTCACCAACGGCCGCGCGCTGCGCTACGCCAAAGGCTCCGCGCGCGGCCTCCTACACCATGTGCTGGGACACTGCCAAATCAATGGGTCCTGACCCTAGATCCTTGCGAGCGCCATCAGCCAGCACCGCGGCCGACCACGGCCTGTCGGTCAGCATCTGCCGCCCCGCCTTCGACGATCGGCCTCCAAGGAACGGCATTCGATGATCGGCCTGTGATGAAGGGCCCGTGACGAAGGGCTCTCAATGAACGGCCTTTGATGACCAGCCTTCGATAACCCGCATCCGCGGAAGATCGTTCGCCAGCCCGCCCCAGCGGAAGAGCTTTCGCCAGCCCGCCCCCGCGGAACGCCGGGCGCCACGCCCGCCGGCACGCCCGACCGCGCGCTGGCGCGACCGGGGCCCGTCCGCTCAGTAGATATAGCGGATCTGATCGGTCCAGTAGCGCTCCATCCGGCGCAGCGTGCGGTTCATGTCATCCATCGACTCGAAGGAGATGACATTGCGCTGCTCCATGCCCGCGGCATGGCGCTCAAACAGATCCGCCACCGCCTTGCGCAGCGCCGAGCCCTTGGCGGTCAGCCGCACCCGGACCGAGCGGCGGTCGATCTCGCAGCGCTGGTGGTGCATATAGCCCGCCTCGACCAGCTTCTTGAGGTTGTAACTGACGTTCGAGCCCTGATAATAACCGCGCGTCTTCAATTCGCCCGCGGTCACCTCGTTCTCGCCCACATTGAAGAGCAAGAGCGCCTGCACCGGGTTGATTTCCAGAATGCCGAGCCGTTCGAATTCGTCCTTGATCACATCGAGCAGAAGCCGATGCAGTCGCTCCACGAGCGACAGACTGTCGAGATAATTCGCCATCAGGCCCGCATGCGGCGCCTCGTGCCGACCCTCTGCCATGGGGGGTTGAAATGTCATCCGTGTCTCCGCCAGCCTCGCTGCCCTGAGACGAGAATGATCGAAATTCCCCAATAGACCGTTAAGCGCCGCAATTTTCACGCAAAACCGTCACAAATTCGCCAAGGTCGGCAAACACCCCCGACGGGTCCGCCCCGCCCTCAGTTGCCGTGGCGCGCGCGGGCGAAGGCGGCAATCTCGGTCAGCAACTCAAGATAGTGTGGCGGGCAGGGCTGCGCCCCCGAAACCCAGGGGTAGAGATCCTGATCATTTTCCTCGAGCAGCGCGTCATACAGATCAAGCGCCGCCGCCCCCATCTCGTCCAGCCGGGCATCGGCATAGGGCCCGAGGATCAGGTCCATCTCTTTGGTGCCGCGCCGCCAGCTGCGCATCCGCATCCGCTTCAGCCGCGCCTGAGCCGTCTCGCTCATGTCAGATCCCCCGTCACCAATTTGCGCTCGAGCCGCCCCAGCCGCACGTCGAGATCCTCGATCACGCCGCGGATCGCGCGCACCTCGGCCAAGGTCTCGCGCAGGGCCTCGCGCCCCTCCTCTGCCACCGGCTCGACCGGGCCGTCAAGGCCCTCGCCCTCGCCGGTCAAAAGCCACATCAGCGAGACATTGAGCATACCCGCCAGCATCTGCAGCCGGTTCGCCCGCGGATCGGCCAGATCGTCTTCCCAGGCCTCCAGCGTCTCCAGCCGCACGCCAAGCCGCGTCGCCAGTTCCGCCTGACTCAGCCCCGCCGCCTCGCGCGCGCCCGCCAGCCGATCGCCGAAAGTGGCCGTTTCGGCCCCGAACCAGTCGCTCATCTCCGCCTCCTCTTGATCGTTCCGGGGGCCAAGCGTAAGACATGGGTCCGGCAGATGACAGTCCCGGAGTCCCCGAAATGGCCTTCCTTTCCGATACGCTTGCGCGCGTCAAACCCTCGCCGACGATTGCAGTGACCAACAAGGCGCGTGAGCTGAAGGAGGCCGGGCGCGATGTCATCGGCCTCGGCGCGGGCGAGCCCGACTTCGACACGCCCGAGAATATCAAGGCCGCGGCGATTGCGGCGATCACCTCCGGCAAGACGAAATATACCGCCGTCGACGGTATCCCCGAGCTGAAGGCCGCGATCTGCGCCAAATTCGCGCGGGAAAACGGGCTGAGCTATAAGCCCAGTCAGGTGACGGTCGGTTCGGGCGGCAAGCAGGTGCTCTATAATGCGCTGGTGGCGACGCTGAACCCGGGCGATGAGGTGATCATCCCCGCGCCCTATTGGGTGAGCTATCCCGATATGGTGCTGCTGGCGGGCGGCACGCCGGTCTTCGTCGAGGGGCCGATGCAGACCGGCTACAAGATCACCGGCGAGCAACTGGAAGCCGCGATCACGCCGAAGACGAAATGGTTCATCTTCAACTCGCCCTCGAACCCCTCGGGCGCGGGCTACTCGGCGGCCGAGCTGAAGGAGCTGACCGATGTGCTGATGCGTCACCCGCAGGTCTGGGTGATGTCGGATGACATGTATGAACATCTGGTCTTCGGCGATTTCGAATTCGTCACGCCCGCGCAGATCGAGCCCGGGCTTTATGACCGCACGCTGACCTGCAATGGCGTGTCCAAGGCCTATGCGATGACCGGCTGGCGGATCGGCTATGCGGCGGGCCCCGAGGCGCTGATCAAGGCGATTGGCAAGGTGCAGTCGCAATCGACCTCGAACCCCTGCTCGGTCAGCCAATATGCGGCGGTCGAGGCGCTCAACGGCCCGCAGGACTATATCCGCGACAGCCGCGTCGCGTTTGAGCGGCGCCGCGATCTGGTGGTCGCCGCGCTCAACACCTGCCCCGGCATCACCTGCCCGGTGCCGGAGGGGGCCTTCTATGTCTATCCCTCGATCGCGGGCTGCATCGGCAAGACCAGCGCGGGCGGCACGGTGATTTCGGATGACGAGGCCTTCGCCAGCGCGCTTTTGGACGAGACCGGCGTGGCCGTGGTCTTCGGTGCGGCCTTCGGGCTTTCGCCGAATTTCCGGATCAGCTACGCTACCTCGGACGCGGCGCTGACCGAGGCCTGCGCGCGGATCAAGACCTTCTGCGAAGGTCTGAACTAGGGCCAGAACGGCCGGTATTGGGGGGCATATGGCGGGCGATCTGCCGGAGTATTATTTCCGTATCCGCGAGAATGGCGCGGCCGTGTTCAAGGTCGATACCGAGAACCGGCAGCGCCGCATCGAGATGGATCAGATCGCCGTCGTCAACATCAAGAATGGCGAGGTGAAGCCGCAGGGCGACCGGCGGCTGAGCCCCGCCGATCTGGCCGAGATCGAGGGCTGGATGGCGCGCCGCATTGCCCAGTTGGCCGCGCGCGACATCGACGATATCCACCGGGCGGTGGATTATCTGAACCTGACCACGCATTGGGTGCAGTCGAAGGCCAGCGATGCGCAGCTTGAAGAGGTGACCGACGCGCTGTTGCTGGCGATGCATGATCTGCGCTCGGTTCTGGTGCGCAAGAAGGCCGAGCGGATGCTGGCGGGCGTGCCCGAGGGCGCGGCGGACTGAGGTCTGCGCCTGAGGGCTGCGGGCGGAGGGGGCGCCGCCCCCGGCCTGCGGCCTCCCCCGGAGTATTTTTGCCAAGAAAAAGCCCGGGGACTCAGGCCACCTGCGGCGCGGGGTGCAGCCAGGGCCCGCGCCAGAAGCGGATGATCATCGCGACGCCGACGCAGGCGAGCCCGACGACCAGCCCAAGCCACAGCCCCACCCCGCCAAGGCCAAGCGTGAAAGCCAGAAGATAGCTCGTCGGCACCCCGATCAGCCAATAGCTGCCCGCCGCGACATACATCGGCACCCGCGTGTCATGCACCCCGCGCAGCAGCCCCAGCGCCATCACCTGCGCCGCGTCAAACAGCTGGAAGATCGCCGCGACGGCGAGCAGGCGGCTGCCAAAGGCGATGATCTCAGCGCTTTCGGGGTTGGCGTGATCGAGGAAGAGGCCGATCAGCGGCCCCGGCAGGCCGACAAAGGCCGCGATCGTGACCACGCCGAACAGGCCCGACATCACCAGCGCCACCTTGGCGCCATCGCGCAGCCGCTGCCGGTCGCCCGCGCCATAGGCCCGGCCCGCGCGCACGGTGGCCGCGTTCGACAGCCCCATATGCACCATGAACATCAGCGAGGCGAGTTCGAGCGCGATGCCGTGGGCTGCCAGTTCCACCATGCCGATCCAGCCCATCATCAGCGCCGAGGCCTGAAACAGCCCCGCCTCGAACAGCGAGGTCAGCCCGATTGGCAGGCCGAGGCGGGCCACCGCAAAGAACGCCTCCCAATCGGGGCGCCAGAACCGTTGCAGCAGGTGGAAGCGGCGCAGCGCCGGGGTCCGCGCGGCATAGATCAAAAGCAGCGAGGCGGTCGAGCATTGCACCAGAACCGAGGCCAGCGCAGCGCCGCGCACGCCCATCTCGGGCGCGCCGAGATTGCCGAAGATGAGCACCCAATTGAGCCCGATATTGAGCGCGACCCCCCAGAGCGTGACCCAAAGGACGACCTGCGTGCGCTCCATTGCGCTGAGGTAAGCCTTGAGCACGGCAATGGTCAGCGCGGGCACCATCCCCCACATCGCCACCCGCAGGTAATCCTGCGCAAGGCGGGCAAGCTCGGGCTCTTGCCCCAGCGCGCGCAGGATCGGGTCCGACACCGCCATGATCGGGATCACCGCGCAGGCGAAGATCAGCGACAGCCACAGCCCCATGCGCGCATCGCGCCGCACCTGCGTTTCATCGCCCGCGCCCATCGCGCTCGAGATCCGCCCCATCAGCGCATAGGAAAACCCCGAGCCAAGGATGAAGAGGAAGAAGAAGAACGAGGACCCCAGCACCACCGCGGCCAGTTCCGGCACGCCATACCAGCCCAGCATGATCGTATCGGTGACATGCAGCCCCATCTGCGCGAGGTTCGAGCCGATCAGCGGCAGCCCCAGCACCAGAAGCGCGCGGGCGTGATGGGCGAAACCGGGGCGGTCCACCGGGGGGATTTTTACCACTTGGTCCATGGCGGCGACGCTAGCCGAGGTGCCGCGCCCCGTCCAGTGGCGCGCTCACTTGGCGCGGGATCACTTGCCGCGGGATCACTTGCCGCGGGGGCGGCCGGTGATCATCGGGGTGACCAGATCCTCGCGCTTCCAGAAGCGGTAAAACAGGATCGCCGCGATATGCAGGCCGACAAGGATCGCCAGCACCAGCCCCAGCCGGTGATGCCAGCGCAAAGCCCAGCGGTTCCAGTCGGAGCCGACATATTCGGCCAGCGGGCCCACGTTGATATAGTCATCGGGGTCGATGATCAGCCCGGTTGCCACCTGCGCGGCCAGCACCGCCAGCAGCGCCACGACCGAGAGCCCGCCCAAGGGGTTGTGGCCGCGGGTATGCGAGGCCTCGCGGCGCGAGAGGGTGCGCGCATAGGCGAGAATCGCGCCCGGGCCGCGGATGAAATTCACGAAGCGCGCATTGGGCGAGCCGATGACGCAGAGTTTCTAAGCCAATCCGTAGATTTGCAGAAATATAGACTCCCAAGGGAAATTCTTCCTGGGCAAGTCTTAAGGTTTCGCCGTCCACCTGGTCAATTTTGTTGAACACAATCAAAGCGGGGCCGGGGGCGAACGGCATCGATCGCAAAATCTCTGTCACTGAGCGAATTTGACTTTGCCAAGCGGGGTGAGATAAATCCACGACGTGCAACAAAGCATCCGCCTCGGTGACTTCTTCCAGGGTAGCCCGGAAC
>JACXUS010000194.1 GCA_014763785.1 Sphingomonadales bacterium
CCCCTGCCCCGTCTGGCCCGCCCCCTCAGGACAGCGCGAGCCAGTGGCTGAAACCGGCCGCAAGCCCCAGTGTCATCGCAAGCCAGCCGATATCCGCCAGCAGATGCCTGCGTCCATAGCCGTTGAACTGCCGCCATGCGTGCCAGATCAGATAGGGCGTCGCGCTCAGCGATGACAGGGCGGTGACCAGCAATGCGCCCTCGATGCCGAACAGGGTGAAGGCCAGCGGCATGGCGATGCAGATCACCACCGCCCGGATCAGGTTGATCTGCATCAGCACCCGGCTTTGCCCCTGCACCGTGATCAGCATCTCGAGCGACTGAAAGCGCAGGGCAAGGAAGCGCAGCGACAGGAATTGCAGCATCACGCCGACGCCCTGAAAGCTGTCGGGATAGAGCAGCCGCAGCACGATCGGCCCAAGGAAGAAGCACGCCAGCGCCGCCGCGGCCGCACCCAGAACCATCAGCTTGTCGAATTTCGCATAGACCCGCTCCAGATCCTGCGGACGGGTGCGCGCCACCTCGGCCAGCCCCGAAATCGCGACATTGTCCAGAAGCTTGAGCATCAGCATCTGCCCGGCGACGATCCAGATCATCGCGACGGCGTAGATCCCGAACAGATGGCTGTCGAGAAAACTGGCCAGCAGGAAGCGGTCGGCGTTCTGCCCGAGGAAATTCAGCCCCGAGGACCACATCACGAAGCGCCCGAAGTCCCACAGCCGGGCCTCGATCTCGGCATCGCGCTGCCAGCGCATGCGCGGCCCGCTCAGCAGCAGATGGGTCAACACCGTGTTCATCAGATTGGCCGAGAGCATACCCAGCACCAGCGCCCAGACCGTCGGGCTGATCAGCGCCGCGGCCACCGTGATCGCGATCGCCAGCAGGCGCGTGATGATGATCAGGATCACCTGACGCTTGTAATCGAGGTTGCGCGACATCAGCTCGGCCGAGGACGACGCCAGCCCCTGCAGCACCGGCGACAGCGCCGCAAGGCACAAAAGCCCCGGCAGGCGCGGATCGGCATAGACCGAGCCGGGCGGCGCCAGCCGGGTGCCGAAGGCCCAGAAGCCCGCCGCGATCAGCACCATCACCCCCGCGATCCCCAGCCCGCGGCGGATCTTCACCGTCCAGACCACCCGCAGGAAGGCCGGATCGTCGCCGTCCATCTCGCGCGCGACCGACCGCTTCAGCCCGACATCGGCAAACAGCGTCAGCGCCGTCAACAGCATGGTGATGAACATCATCACCCCGAAGGCCTCGGGCAGCAGGAAGCGGGTGATGATCACGTTCGAGGCCAGCCGCAGCAGGTTCTCGGCCAGCATCATCAGCACGCTCCAGCCGCTGGCGCGCAGCAGACGCGTGCGGAAACTCGCCTTCTTCGGGCCCGCCTGGGTCATGCTCTGGCTCCTATTTGTATTCGATCAGGCCCGCGGGCCGTCCGGCAAGGCGGCGCAGGTGGAATTCCGCGCAGCCCAGCGCCTCGGCGAATTTCGACACGGTGAGCAGCGCCGCGCTGTGCCAGGCGGCACGGGTGCCTCCGCCGCGCCGCGCCAGCCGCGCGACCTGCGCGGGATAGATCGCCAGCGCCAGAAGCGCGAGCGGCGAGACCAGCAGCGCCGCCGCCACGATCACCAGCGGCAGCGCCAGCCCCCAGATCAGCGCCCGGCGCTGTTGCGCCACGCCATGCCGCTCGGGCGGGCGGCCATGCAGATGCGCGCCCTCGGCATAGGCATGGCCCGCCCGGCGCGCGCGTTTCCAGAACTGGCCAAAGCGGGTCATCGCGGCATCATGCAGCGTCATTTCGGCATCGAGGCGCCAGATCTCCCAGCCCTGCGCGCGCAGCCGTACGCACATTTCGGGCTCTTCGCCCGCGATCAGCCGCGGATCATAGCCGCCGACCTGATCAAGCGCGGCCATCCGCATCAGCGCATCGCCGCCGCAAGACCGCGCGCGCCCGATCGGCGTCGCCCATTCGCGGTCGCAGTGCGCATTATAGACCGAGGCCTCGGGGAAGCGTTCGCGCCGCCGCCCGCAGGCCACCGCGGCCTTGGGGTTGGCCGCCAGAAAGGCCCGCGCCGTGGCGATCCAGCCCGCCGCCACCTCGCAATCGCCATCGACGAACTGCACCAGCTCGGGCCGCTCGGGCCGCGCGCGCAGCGCCGCAAGCCCCGCATTGCGCGCCCGCGCCGCGGTGAAGGGCTGTGAAAGGTCGAGCGTCACGACCTCGACCCCGCGCGCCTGCGCCGCCGCGACCGAGCCATCGGTCGAGCCGCTGTCGACATAGACGATGTGGCCCGTCTGCCCCGCGAGGCTGTCAAGGCAGCGCAGAAGCCGCGCGCCCTCGTTGCGGCCGATGACCACGGCGCCGATCATCGCGCCCCCGGATCGCTGGCGCGGGGCGCAACCTGCCCGATCACCCGCGCGGGCACGCCGCCCACGATCGCACCGGGCGGCACGTCGCGCACGACAACCGCATTGGCGCCGACAATCGCGCCCGCGCCGACCTCGATCGCGCCGACGATCACCGCGCCCGCACCGATCTCGACCCCGTCGCCGATCACCGGGCGGTCCTGCAAGGCATCCATCCGGGCAATCCCAAAGGTCGTGTTCTGCCGGATCACCACATCATCGCCGATCCATTGCGCAACCAGAATCATGCCGCCGAAATGCTCAAGCCGCACCCGCCGCCCGACCCGGACGTTATAGGGCAGGAAGATGCCGGTCATGCGCTGCGCGAGCCACGCCATCAGGCGATAAAGCGGCGTCAGCAGCAGCCGAAACGGCCGCGGCTGCGCCATCCGCCAATTGCCGATGCGGTGCCAGACCAGCGTCCAGAACCCCTCGGACAGCCAGTATCCGCCATGGGTGCGGAAATCCTCGGCAATCAGCGCGCCAAGGCCGATCCCGGCCGGATTGCCGTTCACCGCCCCGCGCGAAGGCGCAAAGCGCGGATCCTGCGCGGCCCGTTCCTGCCAGCGCTCAGCCATCCGCCGGGCTCCCTCCGCGGATCAGCGGCGCGACCACATGGCGCGCCACATCGCCATAGAAATGCAGCGGTGCGGCCGGTTCCCGCCGTCGCAGCACGGCCAGCGCGAAATTCACGCTCGCCCCCGAAATCCACGCCAGCGCCGCCCCGACCGCACCGGCGCGGCCCCGCGTCTTGCTGTAATAGAGCCGCCACGAGCGATACCAATAGGCCGGCTTGCGCTTGCGCGCCGATTGCAGGCTCTTGACCTGGGTCGAGGCCCCCTCGGCATGGATCACCTGCGCCTGCGGCAGATACCAGATCGCATGGCCCGCCGCGCGCAGCCGGTGCATCAGCTCGACCTCTTCGTAATAGAGGAAGAAGTCCGGATCGAAGCCGCCCAAGGCCTGCAGCGGCCCGAACCGGAACATCACCGCCGCGCCCGCGACCCAATCGACCTCGCCCGCGGGGGTATCGGGGCCCAGCGCCACCCGGGCCCGCGGAAAGAGCCGCGCCAGCGGGCCGAAGCTGACCGCCGAGACGAATTCGCGCGCGGGCGAGGGGAAGCGGAACGCCGCCGTCAGTGCCGCGCCCGAGGGGCTGCGGATCCCGCTGCCCGCGGCGCCAACGCCCGGATGGGCATCGAGGAAATCGGCCAGAATGGCGATCGCCTCATTCGCCAGCGCCGCATCGGGATTGAGCAGGAAGACATGATCGGGCGGGGTGTCGCGCGCGGCCAGCGCCGCCAGCACGACATTGTTGCCGCGCCCGAAGCCGTGATTCTGGGTTTCCGGCCACAGCGTCACGCGCGCGCCCCAGCCGCGGGCCGCATGTTCGGCCGCAAACACCGCCGCATCCTCGCCCGGCGAGGCATTGTCGACCAGATGCACCTCGACCCGGTGCCCCGGGTGCTGATGGTCAAGCACGCTCTGCACCGCAGCAAGCGCCAGCCCGGCCGTCCCGTAATTGACGACGATCACCGCAATTTCGGACATTTATCCATCCCGATGATGAAGAGTTGGCGCCTGACAGGCTTTACCGGCCCCCGACAATTTTGCACTATAAGCCCAAGATCACAAGCGGGCACGGCGCAACTATCTGCATTGCAGCATTTCGGCAGCCGTGCTTTGCTGCACCGCAGAGATGGCCCGCCCCGCGCGGGCCTGAAACGCGTCGGCCGGGCCTGGCCACGCCCAGGAGTAGGAACCGGATGACCGCACTCGCCTATGCCGCGCTCTTCCTGTGGCCGGTGGTCGCTTTCGTCCTGTTCCGCAAACTTGGACTGGCGCAGGCGCTGATTGCGACGATCCTGTGGGGCTATCTGCTCTTGCCCGAGAAGGTGGGCATCGACCTGCCGATCCTGCCGCCCTATGACAAGACGCTGGCGCCGGCGCTGGCGGCGCTGGTTCTGGCCTGGGCCGCGACCCGCCGCACGGCGCGCGAAGCCTGGTTCCGCGCCCGGCGCGAGGCCGGCGGAGGCGCGCGCGTGGCTGTCGCGCGGGTCAGTTATGGACGGCTGGGCAAGGCCGTGCCGCTGTTGACCGCGGCGCTGCTGGCAACGCCGGTGCTGACCTATCTGACCAACAATTACGCGATCTATATCGGTGACCGGGTGCTTGCCGCGGTGCGGGTCTACGATATCTTTTCGATGTCGCTGAACGCTGCGGTCTCGCTCTTGCCGCTGTTTCTGGCCCGGCGCTATCTGAACACCCCCGAGGCGCGCGTCACCCTGCTGCGCTATCTGGTGTTCGGCGGCCTCGTCTACACGGTCTTCATCCTCTACGAAGCGCGGATGAGCCCGCAGCTCAACCGCACATTCTACGGGTTCTTCGCGCATAGCTGGGTGCAGCATATCCGCAACGGCTTCCGGCCGATCGTGTTTCTGGAACACGGGTTGCGGGTCGGCATCTTCATGGCGATGGCGGTGCTGGCGGCGGCGACGCTTGTGCGGCGGGCGGGCACCGGGGCCGAGCGGATGCGCTGGCTGGGCGCGATGGTGGTGCTGCTCGGCGCGCTGGCGATCTCGCGCAACCTCGGGGCCTTGCTGATCACGCTGGGGCTGCTGCCGCTCGTGCTTGTCGCGCCGCGCAAGCTGCAGGCCTGGGCGGCGCTCGGGATCGGGCTTCTGGTGCTGTTCTATCCGATCGCGCGCGGCTCGGGGCTGGTCCCTGCCACACAGATCGTCGAGACGCTGCAGCCCTATGCGCCCGACCGCTCGGAGTCGCTGGCCTACCGGCTGCGCAACGAGGATGTGCTGATGGCGCGCGCCAACGAGAAGCCGATTGCCGGCTGGGGGCTCTGGGGGCGCAACCTTGTCTATGACCCCGAGAGCGGCGCGCTGAAGACGATTGTCGATGGCGCCTGGGTGATCATCATCGGCACCCGCGGCTGGATCGGCTATCTGGGCTATTTCGGCCTGATGAGCCTGCCGGTGATTTTCATGGCGCTGCGGGCGCGCAAGCTCGAGCTCGACCCGGTTGACATGGGGCTGTTGCTGATCCTGTGCGCCAATATGATCGACCTGATCCCGAATTCCTCGAACGGACCGCTTCTGTGGCTGGTCTGCGGCGTGGTCTGGGCGCGTTACGAGGCCGGACCCGTCTCGCGCCAGCGCGCGCGGGAGGGCGGCGGACGCTTCGGCCGCGCCAGCCCCGGGCGCCGTCCCCCCG
>JACXUS010000001.1 GCA_014763785.1 Sphingomonadales bacterium
ATGCCGCAGCGCCGCCAGATTGGCCAGCCGCAGAGCGGGCAGCCCCGCACGCCCCCGCCGCCAGCCCGCCGCAAAAGCCCCCAGATCACTGTCGGAAAACGACAGAACCAACAGATCCGCGGGCCGTTGCCGCAGATCGGTCGGAACCTCGGTTTCCTCAAGCCCGTGGCTTTCGCGAAAGACGACGTGCATCGCGCGCCTCAGATCCCCGCGTCGGCCAGAACGGCGCGGATCGCGGCGGGGTCGATGCGGTCATGCTCGGCGATCACCACGAGGCGCGAGCGGCGCGGCTCGGGCCCCCAGGGCCGGTCGAACTGATGGCGCACCCGCGCGCCGACCGCCTGCACCAGCAGCCGCATCGGCTTGCCCGCAACCGCCACATGACCCTTGACCCGCAGGATGTCTTGTTCCTGCGCGAGCCGGACGATGGCGGCGGCGAGGCGCGCAGGGTCGGTGATCTCGGGCAGCTCGATCACCGTGCTGTCGAAATCGTCATGCTCGTGATCGTCATGGCCATCGTGATGGCTGGGGCGGGCCGCCAGATCATCCTCGGCCGCGGCATTTAGCCCAAGGATCACCTGCGGGTCGATCACCCCCTCGACCAGCGGCAGGATCGGCAGCTTGCGCGGCGCCTCGGCCTCGATGACGGCGCGGGCGGCGGCCAGCCCGGCCTCGCCCGCCAGATCGGCCTTGCTCAGCAGCACGAGATCGGCGCAGGCGATCTGATCCTCGAACACCTCGGACAGCGGCGTTTCATGATCGAGGCTGTCGTCGGCCGCGCGCTGGGCATCGACGGCGGCCGGATCGGGGGCGAAACGCCCGGCGGCGACGGCTTCGGCATCGGCCAGCGCGATCACCCCGTCGACCGTGATCCGCGAGCGGATCGCGGGCCAGTCGAAGGCCTTGAGCAAGGGTTTGGGCAGCGCCAGCCCCGAGGTCTCGATCAGGATGTGATCGGGGCGCTGCGGCATCGCCAGCAGGGCCTCGACGGTGGGGATGAAATCCTCGGCCACGGTGCAGCAGATGCAGCCATTGGCGAGTTCCACGATATTCTCGGCCGGGCAATTCGCATCGGCGCAGGATTTCAGGATATCGCCATCGACGCCGACCGAGCCGAATTCATTGACCAGCACCGCCAGCCGCCGGCCCTGCGGGTTCTGCATCAGATGGCGTATCAGCGTGGTCTTGCCCGCGCCGAGAAAGCCGGTGATCACGGTGACGGGGATCTTTGCGAGGTCGGTCATTGCGGCTCTCCGATCGGGGGAATGCGGGCAAGGGATTGCTTGCGGAAAATCTCGGGGCGCTCGCGCCAGGGCACGAGGCCATCGGGCGCGGCGGCATAGCCCGCGGCGCCCTCCAGAATGGCGGGGGCATCGGCCTCGCTCAGGCGGCCATAGACATAGGACCAGCGCCCCGGCCCGCTCAGCGCCACCGCGCAGCCCTGCGAACAGGCGGAAAGGCACTCCACCCGCTGCAGTTGAACGCTTTCGGGCGCGCCCGCCGCCTCGAGCGCGGCGGCAAGGCGGGCGCCGGGCACCGGGGTGCCGTCCACAACGGCCTCGCCCGCGCGGCAGGTCGAACAGATCGAAAGGGTCACCGTCATCGGCCGTCCTCATGTCAGAATGCGAAGAGGCGCGGCCGAAAGAGCGCATGACTGCGCCTTCCCGGTCGCGGAACACCCCGTCCGCCCGTTGATATCGATGCTGGCAGGTCTCCCGGCTTGCGGATTGGGGCCTTGCGGCTCCGGCCTCACCGCCTTCCCGAACCCGTCTGGGCCAGTGGCATTGGTGGGGCGATCCGGTCACGGTCGCGGGGGCGGCTGTGCTTGAGACCCCCTTGACGGCGGCCCTGTCACATTCCCTTTTCACCTGTCATGGACAGGCACCAGCATGTGCCTCAGAAATGCGATGCCGATCCGAAAGTCAAGGAGCACGACCGACATGCCGACCGACGATGCCGGGGATAAAGCCGCCCGCCATGCCGCCAAGATGGCCAGAATCAAGGTCGCGCGCGACCGGATGATGGCGCAGAAGACCGGCGAGAAGGGGCTGATCATCGTCCATACCGGGCCGGGCAAGGGCAAATCCTCGTCCGGGTTCGGGATGATCCTGCGGGCGATTGCGCATGGCATGCCCTGTGCGGTGGTGCAGTTCATCAAGGGTGCATGGGACACCGGCGAGCGGCGCCTGCTGACCGGGCATTTCGGCGATCTGTGCCAATTTTACGCGATGGGCGAAGGGTTTACATGGGAAACCCAGGATCGCGAGCGTGACATTGCGGCGGCGCGGGCGGGCTGGGACAAGGCCAAGGAGCTGATCCGCGATCCGGCGATCCGCTTCGTTCTGCTCGATGAAATCAACATCGCGCTGCGGTATGATTATCTGGATATTTCTGAAATTCTGGAATTTCTGGATAAAGAAAAACCTCCAATGACCCATGTTTGCCTGACTGGTCGCAACGCGAAGCCCGAGCTGATCGAGGCCGCCGATCTGGTCACCGAAATGGTCGCGGTGAAGCATCCGTTCCGTGCGGGCATCAAGGCGCAGGCTGGCGTCGAATTCTGAACCCCTCGTCCGGCGCGGGCATTTCATGACCTCGGGTCCATGCGCAAAAACGAATCTTGACTTTAATTGTCGGCTATTAAATATGCCGCGTAACAGACCCGTTGCCAGCTCCCTGCCAGCAATCCCGCACTTGCTAGATCAGGGAGATCGCCATGCACCCCGCCCCGCGGCACCTTGCCGCCTGTCTGCTTTGCACCACCGCCCTTGCGCTGCCGCTCGCTGCACAGGACGGTTCGGATATCACCTATCTGGGCCAGATCGTGATCGGCTATGCCGAGGACGGCACGCCGATTTTTGCGGGCGAAAACGCCACCCATCTGGGCGCCGACGACCTGCGCGGCGCGGCCAGCACCACCGATCTGGATGGGCTGTTGCGGCAGCAAACCTCGGTCTTCACCCAGAAAGACCCGGGCAACCCCGGCGTTGCGGTCAATATCCGCGGTTTCGAGGGGTCGGGCCGGGTCGCCATGTCGATCGACGGTGTCCCGCAAAGCTATCGCCTGACCGGGCATGCCGCGCAGGGCTATGTCTTCGTGGATGAAAACCTGTTGTCCGGGGTGGATATCACCCGCGGGCCGGTCACGGCGCTCGGCGGTTCGGGCTATGCGGGCTCGGCCGATTTCCGAACGCTTGAGGTGGGTGACGTGCTGCGTCCGGGTGCAAGCCAAGGCGGCATGGTGCGGCTCGATTATGCCGACAATGGCGAGACGGCCTCGGGCATGGCCGCGGTCGCGATGGACACCGGGCGGTTCGACATGCTCTTTGCCACCTCGCGCCATACCGGCGCGGATTACAGCGACGGCGCGGGCGCCACGGTTGCGAACACGGATGAGGATATCACCTCGCAGCTGTTCAAGCTGGGCTATGACCTGACCGAGAGCCAGCGGATCAGCCTGTCGCTGATGCACTACGGCACCGATTTCTATGCCACGAGCTACGAGCAGCAACTGAGCAACGATATCGGGCGGCTCAGCTATAGCTATGACCCCGGCAATCCGCTGATCGACCTGCGCGTGAACGCCTATACCGGGCGCACCAAGACGGAATGGGTCGGCGGCAGGGGGTCCTCTGTCGGGCGCGAGATGTCGACCCGCCCCACCGGCTTTGATGTGATGAACACCTCGGACCTGACGCTGGGCGCCTGGGCGGTGACCAGTGCGAACGGGATCGAGGCGGCGCGTGACACGCTGGATGGCACCAAGGGCGGTGTGAACCCGACCGATGGCACCGCCGAACGCTTCGCGATCTTCTCGGAAAACGTCTTCCGCAACGGCCCGTGGGAGATCACCGCAGGCCTGCGCGCTAGCTCCTATAGCCTCGAGGGGCAGGCCTCGCGCGGGGCAATCGACATTGATGACCGCTCGATCGACCCGAAGCTGACCGTGGCCTATCAGGCGAACGACTGGCTGCAGCCCTATCTCACCCTGTCGCGCGGCACCCGGGCGCCGACGCTGCAGGAAACCATGCTGGGCGGGACGCACCCGGGCGGCGGCATCGGCATGATCGCCAACCCCGAGCTGCAATCGGAGACCGAAGAGGGCTACGAGATCGGCTTCAACCTGACGCGCGAGGGGCTTTTCGCCGGGAACGACAGCCTGCGCGGGCGGCTCAACTACTACAATATGGATGTCGAGAACTATGTGGTGACCGACATGTCCTTCACCAATGCCTTCGGGCAGACGGGCGCGGCCTTTGTCAACGTGCCGGGCACCTCGCGCACCCAAGGGGTCGAGCTTGAACTGACCTATTCCCAGCCGCTCTTCGATGTGGGGCTGAGCTACACCCATAACGACAGCGATCTGCCGAGCCAGACGCCGGGTCTGGGCGCCGGGCAATATCTGCCCGATGATACCCTCTCGCTGCGGGTGGCGCAGCACCTGATGGACGGGCGGCTGACGCTCGGGGCGAATTACACCTATGTGTCGGGCGGGCTTTATACCGACACCTATACCAGCACCCCCTATCAGAAGGACGAGAGCTATGACCTCGTCGATCTCTTCGCCAGCTACGAGCTGACGCCGGATGCGGTGATCTACGCCAAGGTGACCAACGTCTTCGACGAGGTCTATGCGCCGTGGCTGTCGGCCAGCGCCGGCGAGAATGGCCGCGGCCGCACGCTGCATGTCGGCGCCTCGCTGAAATTCTGACCCGCATCCAGGAGACCCCAGATGACCCTTAGCCCCGAGGCGATCCGCGCCGCCCGTATCGAGACCCCCAAGGCCCGCGCCCGCGATCTGGCCGAAAGCCTTGGCATCCCCGAGGCAGCACTTTGCGCCGCGTTTGTCGGCCATGGCGTGACCCGGATCGCCGCCCATCCCGATGGGATCATCCCCCGCCTGACCGCCTTTGGCCCGCTGATGGCGCTGACCCGAAACGACAGCTGCGTGATCGAAAAGGTCGGCACCTATGACGATTATCGCCCCGGCGCGCATGCCGCGTTGGTGGTGAATGAGACGATCGACCTGCGGCTGTTCCCCGGCCACTGGGTGCATGGTTTCGCGCTGGAAGAAGCGACCGAGGCGGGGGTGAAACGCTCGATCCAGATCTTCGATGCGGCGGGTGATGCGGTGCACAAGATCCACCTGCGCCCGGAGAGCGACACGAGCCACTGGGCCGCGCTGGTGGCCGATCTGCGGCTGGAGGATCAGGGGCAGGGGCCTGATCTGACGCCGCGCCAGCCGCCCGAGGGGCCGCGCGCCAACCCGGCGCGCGCCGGGGAGCTGCGCGAGGGTTGGGACGCGCTGAGTGACACCCATCAGTTCCTGCGCCTGACCGCGCGGCTCAAGATGAACCGGTTGGGCGCCTATCGGCTGGCGGGGCCGGGCTATGCCCGCCGCCTCGCGCCGGGATCGGTCGAGCGGCTGATGCATGGCGTGGCGGAAACCGGCGTGCCGACGATGTTTTTCGTCGGCAATCAGGGCTGTATCGAGATCCACACCGGCCCGATTGCCCGGGTGGTCGAGATGGGGCCGTGGATCAATGTGCTCGATCCGGGCTTCGATCTGCATCTGCGGATGGATCATATCGCCGAGACCTATGCCGTGGTGAAAAACACCGCCCGCGGTCCGGCGCATTCGGTGGAGTGCTTCGAAGCCCGCGGGGCGCTGATTGCGCAGATCTTCGGCGTGCTGCGCGCAGGCGATGCGGCTGTGGCGGGCTGGAACGCTTTGGTCGCCGATCTGCCCGATGCCGCCGTGACGGAGGCCGCGCAGTGATCCGCCCGGCCCTGATCGGTCTTGCGCTGCTGCTGGCGCAGCCTGCCCTTGCGCAGGAGCGCGTCCTGTCCATCGGCGGCGCGGTCAGCGAGACCGTTGCCGCGCTCGGCCAAGAGGCCCGTCTGGTCGCGCGCGACACCACGACGACCTATCCGCCCGCGCTGACCGCCCTGCCCGATGTGGGCTATATGCGCCAGCTTTCGCCCGAGGGGGTGCTGTCGGTCGGCCCCGATCTGATCCTGATGGCCGAGGGCGCGGGCCCCCCCGAGACGCTGGCGACCCTGCGCGCCGCGGGTATCGCGATGGTCGAGGTGCCCGAAGGCCATACGCCCGGGGCCGTGCAAGAGAAAATCCGCGTGATCGCCGCGGCGCTGGGCGTGGACGAGGCGGGCGCGGCGCTGGCCGATCAGCTGGGCGCCGAGATTGCCGCCGCCACGGCGCAGGCCACCGCCGAGCCGGGGCCAAAGCCGCGGGTTTTGTTCATCCTTGGCAATTCCGGCGGGCGACTGACCGGCGCGGGCACGGGCACCTCGGCCGAAGCCATGATCGCGTTGGCGGGCGGGGTGAATGCGCTGGAGGGTTTTGCGGGCTACAAGGCGCTCAGCGATGAGGCAATTGCCGCCGCCGCGCCCGATGTCCTTCTGGTGATGGACCGCGGCGCGGGCGACACCTCGGAAGGGGTCAGCGACGATCGCGACTATCTGACCCATCCTGCCATCGCCGCGACGCCGGCGGGGCGCGAGGCGCGCGTGGTGCGGATGGAGGGCATGTTCCTGCTGGGCTTTGGCCCACGCACGGCCGAGGCGATCACCGCGCTGCATGCGGCCCTTTACCCCAAGGCGCCGTGACATGACCGCCGTTCCCCTGCGTGCAGCCGCCGCGCCGCCGCACCGCCTGCCCGTGGCTGTGGTCGCCATCGGCCTTGCCCTGCTGCTGGCCGTGGCGGCACTGGCGAGCCTCAGCCTTGGCGCCTCGGGGCTGCTGCCATGGGAGGTGATCTTGCGCGACACGACCCCGGCTGAACGCGCGATCTTGTTCGATATCCGCCTGCCGCGGCTGATCCTCGGGGTGCTGGTGGGGGCGGCGCTGGCGGTTTCGGGCGCGCTGATGCAGGGGCTCTTCCGCAACCCCTTGGCCGATCCGGGGCTCGTGGGCGTGGGCGCCGGGGCGGGCCTCGGCGCGGTCATCGCTATCGTGCTGGGCGGGCTTTTGCCGGTCACCAACCGCGCGATGCTGGGCGCGTATCTGGTGCCGGTCTTTGCCTTCGCGGGCGGCTGGGCGGCGGTGCTGATCCTCTATCGGGTGGCCAGCCTGCGCGGCCAGACCTCGATCGCGACGATGCTTCTGGCGGGGATCGTGCTTGGCGCGCTGGCGGGGGCGGTCACCGGCATCCTGATCTTTGTGGCCGATGACAATCAGCTGCGCGATCTGACCTTCTGGGGCCTTGGCTCGCTGGCCGGGGCCAACTGGACCAAGCTCGCCGCCGCGGCGCCGATCCTGATTGCCGGGCTCGCCGCCGCGCCGTTTCTGGCGCGCGGGCTTGATGCGATGGCCTTGGGCGAGGGGGTCGCGCAGCACATGGGCGTGCCGGTCGAGACGGTCAAGCGCGGCGCGATCCTGTCGGTGGCGGCGATGACCGGGGCGGCGGTGGCGGTGTCGGGCGGGATCGGCTTTCTGGGCATCGTCGTGCCGCATATCCTGCGGCTTGCGGTGGGGCCGGGGCATCGGCTGCTGCTGCCGCTGGCGGCGCTCTTCGGGGCGGCGCTGCTCGTCGCGGCCGATACGGTGGCGCGGCTCGCCGTGGCGCCCGCCGAGTTGCCGATCGGCATCATCATGGCGCTGATCGGCGCGCCGGTCTTCCTGTGGATTCTGCTCGCGCGCCGCGCTGTGCTGGAGGTCTGAGCCATGCTGCAGGCAACCGGGCTTTGGGCGCATCTGGGCGGGCGTGCGGTGCTGAACGGCGTCGATTTTCACGCGCGGCCCGGCCAGATCACGGCCATTGTCGGGCCGAATGGCTCGGGAAAAACGACCCTGATGCGGCGTCTGACGGGCGATCTGACGGGGCCGGGTGAGGTCACGCTGGGCGGCGATCCGCTGGCACGACTCTCGCCGCGCGCGCTGGCGCTGCGCCGGGCGGTGCTGCCGCAGGCGGGCACGCTGGGCTTCCCCTTCACGCTGCGCGAGGTGGTGCGGATGGGCCATCAGGCCGGTGCCGCCGCCCCCGAGCCCGGCATCGTCGAGGCCGCGTTGGACGAGGTCGGGCTCGGCGCCAAGATCGACGGGCTGTTTCAGGACATGTCGGGCGGCGAGCAGGCGCGCGGCCATCTGGCGCGGGTGCGCGCGCAGGTCTGGCATCCGGTGCAGGAGGGTCGGCCTGCGTGGCTTTTCGTCGATGAGCCGGTCGCGGCGCTTGATATCGGGCATCAGCTGCAGGTGATGGCGGTGCTGCGCCGCTTTGCCGATGCGGGGGGCGGGGTCATCGCGGTGATGCACGATCTGAACCTGACCGCGATGCATGCCGAGCGGATCGTGCTGATGGAGGCCGGGCGCATTGCCGCCGCGGGGCCGCCCGCCGAGGTGATGACCGGCCCGCTTCTGTCGCGGGCCTATCGCTGCCAGCTGTGTCTGAATACCGCGCCCGAACAGGGGATCTGGCTCTTGCCGCATGCCGCCTCGCTTGGATAGGGCGCGCGGCGGGGCGGGTCCTTGACGCTGGCGACGGCATGAGGCGGCCTCCAAGCCGGATCAGCCCCGTTATGGGGGCGATTGCAAGCTGGTTTTTGCTGCCGCTGCACGGTCAAAACGCGCGCCGTGACTGGTCAGCGGATTTTCTGCGGTTTACAGTCCCGGCGCGCGGCCTCTGCGTCAGGACCGCGCCCTGATATCCTGAGGGAAAGGACGAGAGATGAGCTCTGGCGAGACGACCGCGCGCGATCGCGCCCCGATGAAGATCGTCGTGGCCGGTCTGGGCTATGTCGGGCTGTCCAATGCGGTGCTGATCGCGCAGCACAACACGGTCATTGCCACGGATATCGACGCCCGGCGGGTAGCGCTGGTCAATGACCGCAAGAGCCCGATCGAGGATGCCGAGCTGGAAACCTATCTGGCGGAAAAGCCGCTCGATCTGACCGCGACGACCGATGCGGCTGCGGCCTTTGCCGAGGCGGATTTCGTGATCGTCGCGACGCCCACCAACTATGACGAGAAATCGAACTATTTCGACACTTCGACCGTGGAATCGGTGATCAAGGCGGTCATCGCCTGCAATCCGCGCGCCACGATCGTGATCAAATCGACGATCCCGGTGGGCTTCGTGGCGAGCATCCGCGCCGAGCTGAACACCGATCAGGTGATCTTCTCGCCCGAATTCCTGCGCGAGGGGCGCGCGCTTTACGACAACCTGCATCCCTCGCGGATCATCGTCGGTGAGCAAAGCGAGCGCGCCCGCATCTTTGCCGATCTGCTGCTGCAGGGCGCGGTCAAGAAGGATGTGCCGGTGCTGTTCACCGATGCCAATGAGGCCGAGGCGATCAAGCTCTTTGCCAACACCTATCTGGCGCTGCGGGTGGCCTATTTCAACGAGCTCGACAGCTATGCGATGGCGGGCGGCATGGATACGCGCCAGATCATCGAGGGCATCGGCCTCGATCCGCGGATCGGCAGCCATTACAACAACCCCTCCTTCGGCTATGGCGGCTATTGCCTGCCCAAGGACACCAAGCAGCTGCTCGCCAACTATGAACATGTGCCGCAGAACCTGATCCGCGCGGTGGTCGATGCCAACCGCACCCGCAAGGATTTTCTGGCCGATCAGATCATCGCCAAGCGGCCCAAGGTCGTGGGCATCTATCGGCTGGTGATGAAGGCGGGCTCGGACAATTTCCGGCATTCCTCGATCCAGGGGATCATGAAGCGGATCAAGGCCAAGGGCATTCAGGTCATCGTCTATGAGCCCGTGCTGCAGGCCGAGGATTTCTTCGGTTCGCGCGTCGAGCGCGATTTCGAGGCCTTCAAGCGCAGCTCCGATGTGATCGTGGCCAACCGCGCCACGCCCGATCTGGCCGATGTGGTGGACAAGGTCTTCACCCGCGATCTGTTCGGGCAGGACTGATCAGCGGCCCCCGCGCTCGCCCGGCAGGGTGGTGCGCAGGGGGGCGCGGCTCAGCTCGTTGTTCGCCTCGGCGATCTTCTGCATCAGCTCCATGAACTGAGCGCGCTCGTCCACCGACAGCGCGCCCACCATCACATCCTGCGCGCGCCGCACCGCCGGGCGCACGGTGCGCAAAAGCGCCGCGCCGCGGTCCGTGATCCGTAGCCGGCGGGCGCGGCGGTCGGCCTCGCTCACCGTGCGTTCGATCAGGCCGCGGGTCTCCATCCGGTTGATCACCCCGCCGATCGTCACCCGGTCATAGGCGATCAGCCCCGCCAGCGTCGCCTGATCGATATCGGGATACTCCTCCAGCATGCTGAGCGCGGCGAACTGCACCGGCGTCAGGTCGAAGCCCGCCGCGGCGACCTCGGCCGCGAAGGCCGAAACCGAGATCTGATGCATGCGCCGGATCAGGTGGCCCGGCAGCTCGTAGATGGATGTCATCCGCCCTGCCTAGTCAAAACCGCCACCTCAGGCAAGCCGCCGGGGCGTGCGCGCAAAAGATAGGATGCATGCGCATCATTTATTGAAACGCATACTAACAATAAGCATGATACCGATTAACGCGAGTCGCTTTAGGGGGGAGTGACATGGAAAATGCCATGATGCCGGAGGACACTCCGGCCCTGCGCCAGCTTTACGCAGATTTCAAAACCCAGCACCTGAACCCGCTCTGGACCCAACTCGGCGATCTGATGCCGCGCCATCCGCGCCCCAAGGCGCTGGCGCATGTCTGGAAATGGGCCGATCTCTATCCGCTGGCGCAGGCCTCGGGCGAGTTGGTGCCGGTGGGCCGCGGCGGCGAGCGGCGCGCGATTGGCCTTGCGAACCCGGGTCTCGGCGGCGAGGCCTATATCTCGCCCACGCTCTGGTGCGCGATCCAGTATCTCGGGCCGAAGGAAACCGCGCCGGAGCATCGCCATTCGCAGAACGCCTTCCGCTTCGTGGTCGAGGGCGAGGGCGTCTGGACCGTGGTCAACGGCGATCCGGTGCGGATGAGCCGCGGCGATTTCCTGCTGACCCCCGGCTGGAACTTTCACGGCCACCACAACGAGACCGATCAGCCAATGGCCTGGATCGACGGGCTCGATATCCCGTTCAGCTATCAGAACGATGTCGGCTTCTTCGAATTCGGCTCGGATCGGGTGACCGATTACGCCACGCCGAACTATTCGCGCGGCGAGCGGCTCTGGTGCCACCCCGGCCTGCGGACGCTGTCGCAGCTGCAAAATACCGTGTCTTCGCCGATCGGCGCCTATCGGTGGGAGTATACCGATGCCGCGCTGACCCAGCAGCTGTTGCTCGAGGAAGAGGGCTATCCCGCGACCGTCGAGCAGGGGCACGCGGCGATCCGCTATGTGAACCCGACGACCGGCGGCGATGTCATGCCGACGATCCGGGCCGAGTTCCACCGCCTGCGCGCGGGCTGTGAAACGCCGACCCGGCGCGAGGTCGGCTCGACCGTGTTTCAGGTCTTCGAGGGCCGCGGCGCGGTCGTTATGGGTGGCGTGACCCATGAGGTCGACAAGGGCGATATCTTCGTCATCCCCTCGTGGATCCCGTGGTCGCTGCAGGCGGAAACGCAATTCGACCTGTTCCGCTTCTCGGATGCGCCGATCATGGAGCGGCTGCATTTCGACCGCACCCTGGTCGAAGAGCCGAAATGAGCACGCTCGATCAGGCCCGCGAGGCTCTGCGCGCAAAACAGGGGGCGGGGGCGCGCTATGATGCCCCCGAGGCCCCGGCGCGCGCGCTGGCGCTGGCCCGCTCCGGCACGGCCTATTTCGCGCGCAAGCTCAATGAGCTGAGCGATGCCGCGCTCTATGCTCCCTCGGCGGTTCCCGGCTGGACCCGGGCGCATGTGATCTGCGATGTGGCCTATCAGGCGCGTGCGCTCGCGCGGCAGGCCGAGGCGGCAACAGCAGGCAACACAATCCCGCCGATGCAAGAGGGCGACTGGGCCGCGCTTGAGGATCTCGATCTGGGCGCGACCCTGCCGCCGCGCGGCCTGCGCCACCTGTTCGAGCATTCGGCGGTGCATCTCGATGTGGTCTGGCGCGATCTGCCGGGCCCCGCTTGGGACCTGCCAGCCCCCGATACCGCAGGCCAGCCCCGCCCGATCCGCGCCGCCGCGATGGATCGCGCCCGCAGGCTCTGGCGGGGGGCGCTCGATCTGGGCAATGGTGCGCGGATCCGCGACCTGCCGCCCGAACTGCGCGATCACTGACGCGCAAGACTTTGGATTAGAAGGAAACGACGATGACCAACCTGTTCCCCTCGCCCGCATGGCCGACCGTCCCCGTTCTGGGTGAGGCCGCCGCCTATCCGGTGCATCGCATCTTCTGCGTCGGCCGCAACTATGCCGCGCATGCCGCCGAGATGGGCGTCGAGGTCGACCGCGAGGCGCCGTTCTATTTCACCAAATCGGCCCTGATGACCGAGCAGACCGGGGCGACCGTGCCCTATCCGCCGGGCACCGAGAATTTCCACTATGAGATGGAGCTGGTGATCGCGATCGGCGCGCCGGTGTTCAAGGCCGATCTGGAAACGGCGAAGGTCGCGATCTATGGCTATGGCTGCGGTCTCGACATGACGCGGCGCGATCTGCAGCTGGCCGCGCGCGCCAAGCAGCGCCCGTGGGATCTGGGCAAGGATGTCGAGCAATCGGCCGTCTTCGCGCCGATCACCAAGGCCGCCGATTTCGCCGCCATCGGCCCGCAGCGGATCCATCTGGAGGTGAACGGCGAGGTCCGTCAGGACGCCAAGCTGGAAGACCTGATCTGGAAGGTTGAGGAAATCGTCAGCCACCTGTCGCATTACTATCACCTCGCCCCGGGCGATCTGATCATGACCGGCACGCCCGCGGGCGTCGGCGCCGTGGTCGCGGGCGATGTGATCACCGGCGGCATCGACGGGCTCGCGCCCGTTGCGCTGACCATCGGGGCGGCGGAATGATCCGTTTCCACGGATATTTCCGGTCGTCGAGCGCCTATCGCTGCCGGATTGCCTTCAATCTGAAGGGGACCCCGACGGACTTCGTCTCGGTCCACCTGCGCAAGGATGGCGGGCAGCAAAAGACGCCCGCCTATCGCGCGCTCAATCCGCAGGCGCTGGTGCCCGCGCTGGAGGAGGGCGATTTCCGCCTGACCCAGTCGCTCGCGATCATCGAATGGCTCGATGAGACGCAGCCGGGGCCGAAACTGTTGCCCGCGGACGCCAATCTGCGCGCGCAGGTGCGGGCCTTTGCGCAGGTGATCGCCTGTGATGTGCATCCGCTGCAGAACCTGCGCGTGCTGGATTGCCTCAAGGCTGAATTCGGCGCCGATCAGGCGGCCCTTGATGCCTGGTGCGGGCGCTGGATCACCGAGGGCCTGGCGGCCTGCGAGGCGCTGCTGGCCGCCAGGCTCGCCACGCCCTTCTGCTTTGGCGAAGCCCCCGGCCTTGCCGATATCTGCCTGATCCCGCAGGTGTTTTCCGCGGCGCGCTTCGGCGTGTCGCTGGCGGATATGCCGCGGCTCCGGGCGATTGCCGAAACCTGCAACGCGCTGCCGGCCTTTGCCGCGGCGCATCCGAAAAACCAACCCGACTGGGAGGCCTGAGGGAGGGCCGACCAACCGGGGGATCGTCATGCATAGGGAGGATACGCCATGACATTCGCCAAATTCACCACCACCGCCCTGAGGGGTGCGGCTGCGGCGCTGCTGATGGCCGCGAGCGCCGAGGCGCGCGAACTGCGCATGGGCGTGATCACGCCGCCGAGCCATGTCTGGACCAAGGTTGCGAACCGCATCGCCGAGAAGCTGCCCGAGGCCACCGGCGGCGCGCTGAGCGTGGCGGTCTTCCCGGCCGGGCAGCTTGGTTCGGAACAGGAGATGTTCCAGCAGATGTCGACCGGCCTGCTGGATGCCGGTCTGATGACCGCGGCGATCACCTCGCTCCGCGCGCCCTCGCTGCAGGGCTGGCTCACGCCCTATCTGTTCGACGGCGTCGAGGATGCGATCAGCGCGGCCGACACCCCGGCCGCGGGCGAGATGCTGAAAGAGCTCGACGCTGCGGGCCTGCATGGCATGGGCTATACCTTCGCCGGCATGCGCCACATCCTGATGAAGGACGCGCCCGTCACCACGCCCGAGGCGCTGGCCAACAAGAAGATCCGCATCGTGCCCTTCCCGGCGATGAAGACCTGGTGGGGCGCGATCGGCGCAGTGCCGACGCCGGTCAACCTGACCGAGGTCTATCAGGCGCTGCAGACCGGGCTGCTCGACGGCATCGACATCGACCTCGATGCGCTGGTGGGCAACAAATACAACGAGGTGGCCAAGGGCCTGACGATCACCAACCACATGCCCTTCCCCTCGGTGATGATCGTGTCGGACATGACCTGGTCGGGGCTGTCGGCCGACGAACAGGCGGCGTTCCAGAGCGTTGTCGATGAGGCGCTCGCCTAGGGCTCGGCGCAGCAGATCGAGGCCGAGAAGGCCAATCTGGCGACGCTGCAAGCGCAGATTTCCGTGACCACGCTGGAGAACGGCAAAGAGGTCTTCGCCGCGGCCAATGAGGCGGTGCAGGCAAGCTTCGCCGCCTATCCGCTGATCGCGCAATTCCAGGCCGAAGTCGCGGAGCAGTCCAAGTGACATGGCTTCCCACCCTTTCCGGGTGGCTGGTCCGGCTGGAACGCTGGGCCAGCCGGGCCCTTGTGGTCGGCTTCGTCGGGCTGATCGTGGTCAATGTGGCGATGCGCTATCTGGCGGGTCGCCCGATTGTCTATGCCGAGGATCTGGCGGCGATCCTGCTGGTGTGGCTGGCGCTGGTCGCGGTGTCGATCTCGATCCATGACAAGGCGCAGATCGGCGTCACGCTGGTCTCGGACGCGCTGCCCGCGGGGGCGCGGCGGGGGCTCGATATCGTCGTCTGGGCGCTGATCGCGGCGATGCTGGCCCTGCTGTTGCGCCAAGGCGTGATCTGGGTGCGCTCGCCCGTGGTGGCGTTTGAACAGATCATCACCACCGGCTGGGCCAAGGCGCCCTTCTTCACCATCGTTCCGATCTTCTGCGCCACCGCGCTTGTGCATGCGCTGGGGCATCTGAGCACCGCCATCGCCGCCCTGCGGGAGCATCTCAAATGACCGGGCTTTCCTTTCTTGCGCTGATGCTGACGGGCATGCCGGTGGCCTTCGTGCTGATCGGCGCGACGCTGGTGTTTCTGTTCTTTGCCGACCGGATGCAGCTGATTTCGGCGATCCCGCAGATCGCCTTTGGTTCAGTCGAGAACTTCGATCTGCTGGCGATTCCGCTCTTTGTCCTGCTGGGCGAGATCATGAATGAAAGCGGCCTGACGCGGCGGATCATCATCGCGGTGCGGGTCTGGCTGACGCGGATGCCGCATAATCTGGTGATCGTGAACCTGATCTCGAACCTTGCGCTGGCCGCGATCATGGGCTCGGCCACCGCGCAGATGGCGGTGATGAGCCGCGTCGTGGTGCCCGAGATGGAAAAGGACGGCTACAGCCGCGGCTATGCCGCCGGCCTGACCGCCGCCGCGGGGCTCTTGGGCCCGATCATCCCGCCCTCGATGATGTTCATCATCTTCGGGGTCATCGCGCAGGTCTCGATTGCCGACATGTTCACCGCGGGCATCGTGCCGGGCATTGTTCTCTTCGTGCTGATCCTGACGCTGGCGCTGGTGCAGGCCAAGCGCAACCACACACCCGCCCCGGGCGGCTCGACCCTGCCGACCGGCTCGCGGATCAAGGCCACCCTGCCCGGCCTTGCCACGATGGCGATTCCGGCGGTGATCGTGGGCGGCATTTCCTTTGGCGTCTTCACGCCCACCGAAAGCGCCGCCGCCGCGATCGTCGTGGCGCTGATCTTCGGGGCGGTGGTGTTTCGCGAGCTGCCCCTGCGGTCGCTGCCGCGGATCATCGACCGCACGGTGACGAACTCGGCGGTGGTGCTCTTCCTGATCCTCGCCGCGAAGATCTTCGGCTGGGTGCTGACCTTCAATCAGGTGCCGCAGCATGTCGCCGATTTCATCGTCTCGCTGACCGACAATCCGACGCTCTTCATGATCCTGATCGTGATCTTCCTGTCCTTCGTCGGCATGTTTCTGGACGGCATCGCCGCGCTGATCATCCTGACGCCGATCCTGTTGCCGGTGGCGACCGCGCAATATGGCATCGACCCGATCCAGTTCGGCGTGGTGATGGCGCTGACGCTGATCCTCGGGCTGCTGACGCCGCCGGTGGGCACCGGGCTTTATATCGCGGCGGCGCTGTCGAACGTGTCGATCCTGCGGCTCTCGAAACTGCTTCTGCCCTATGTGGTGGCGACGCTCGCCGTCATCCTCATGGTGGTGTTCCTGCCCTGGACGGTGCACCCCTTCTGAGGCGCCCGCCCGTTCCCGATAACCCTGATCCGGCCCGACCGCTTTCGGGCCAACGGAGGAGATTTGCCATGTCCCAAGACCTTCCCATCCTGATCGCCGGCGGCGGTATCGGCGGGCTCGCCACCGCGATCGGCCTCGCGCAGAAGGGCATCCGCTCGCTGGTGCTCGAACGCGCGCCCGAGCTTGGCGAGATCGGCGCGGGCATTCAGCTCGGCCCCAACGCCTTCCATGCCTTCGACTATCTGGGTGTCGGCGATCAGGCGCGCGCGATGGCGGTCTATATCGACAATCTGCGGCTGATGGATGCGATCGCGGGCACCGAAATCACCCGCATTCCGCTGGATGATGCCTTCCGCGCGCGGTTCAAGAACCCCTATGCGGTGATCCATCGCGGCGATCTGCATGGCGTGTTCCTCAAGGCCTGTATCGATCATCCGCTGGTTGCGCTGCTCACCTCCTCCGAGGTGGCCGATTACGAACAGGACGGCTCGAGCGTCACCGCGATCCTCGCCAGCGGCGAGCAGATCAAGGGGCGGCTCCTGATCGGCGCCGATGGGCTCTGGTCGAATATCCGCAAGCGGGTGGTCGGCGATGGCGCGCCGCGCGTGTCGGGCCATACCACCTATCGTTCGGTGATCCCGACCGAGGAGATGCCCGAGGATCTGCGCTGGAATGCCGCCACGCTCTGGGCCGGGCCGAAATGCCATGTCGTGCATTACCCGCTCAAGGGCTGGAAGATGTTCAACCTTGTCGTGACCTATCACAACGACGCGCCCTCGCCCGAGGCGGGCGTCAGCGTGACCCATGAAGAGGTCAAGAAGGGCTTCGAGCATGTCGCGCCGGTCGCGCGTCAGATCATCGACCGCGGCCAGAACTGGAAGCGCTGGGTGCTGTGTGACCGCGATCCGGTGGACAACTGGGTCGATGGGCGGGTGGCGCTGCTGGGCGATGCGGCGCATCCGATGCTGCAATATTTCGCGCAGGGCGCCTGCATGGCGATGGAGGATGCCGTGGCGCTGGCGCATTGTCTGGACACCCGCGCCG
Source organism: Sphingomonadales bacterium (assembly GCA_014763785.1). GTDB lineage: Bacteria > Pseudomonadota > Alphaproteobacteria > Rhodobacterales > Rhodobacteraceae > Rhodobacter. The sequence continues at coordinate 17,358 of JACXUS010000001.1, forward strand.
ATCATGAGGCGGCCTTTGCCGACTATCAGGACCTGCGCCGTCTGCGCACGGCGCGGGTGCAGCTGCAATCGCGCGAGATTGGCCAGCATGTCTATCACCCGGCGGGCGCGCATGCCGAGTTGCGCAACGCGGTGATGAGCGCGAAATCGCCCGAGAACTGGTATGATATCGTCGATTGGCTCTATGGCTCGACGGGTCTCGAAGGCGCGGTTTCGGCCGAGACGCATAAGGCCTGATTCCGCCGCAACAGGGTCGAAAGCCGCGCGTCACCCGGCGCGCGGCTTCTCCGTTCCTTTGTCGGGTTTCGGACCCGATTTCGGCAAGAGTCCCCGCGGCCCGCCCGCAATCAGGATCGCCACATCGGCCATCGCCAGCATCGGCGACAGCCCCGGCGGCAGCGCGATATAGCGCGGGCGCCACTCGGGCTGGAACTTCTGCTTGAAGCCGCGCAGCCCCTCGAAATTGTAGAACGCGCCGCCGTGGCGGAACATCAGCCGCCCGAACCGGTTCCAGAGCCGCGCCGTGCGCCGCTCGCTGAGGCCGGCCAGCGGCGCCACGCCCAGGGTGAATTCTTCGGCCCCGGCGGCGCGGTAATGCTCGATCAGCGAGAGGAACAGGAATTCCATCATTCCGTCGGCCGCCTCGGGCAGATAGCGCATCAGGTCAATGCCCACCGCCCGGCCGCCGCCCGGAGCGAGGATATTGGCGAAGGCGACGATGCGCCCCGCCCTGCGGATCACCGCAATCGGGAAATTGTCGAGATAGGCGGCGTCGAACCGACCGACCGAAAAGCCCTTCTCGCGGCCGCTTTTCGTGCCGAGCCAGGCGTTGGAAATGCCTTCGAGCGTGTCGATCAGCGCGTCGGAATGCGGCGGCTGCAGGATCTCGAGGGCCAACCCCTCGCGCTGTTTCTTGTTGAAGGCGGCGCGCATCGACTTGAATTTCGCGCCCGCCAGCGAAAATTCGGGCAGCCGCACCACGGCCTCTTCGCCGACCTTGTGAAGCACCAGCCCCATCTCGATCCAGATCGGCAGGTAGCGGGCGGACACCTCGTAGAAGACCGCGCGGCAATTGGCCTTTTGCGCGGTTTCATAGAAATCCCAGGCCAGCGCGTCGAAGCTTTCCGGCGCGCCGACCGGATCGCCGAAGGCGACCCAGCTTTTCCGCTGGCGGGCATACATGACAAAGGCATCCTCGGCGGGCGAGAAGATCAGATCCTTGTCGCCCGACAACGCCAGACAGGCCTGCGGATCGTCCTGCGCGGCGATCACCGCGGCTGCGGCATCGAGCGCCACCGAGCCCCCCTCGCGCCGCCGCCGGCGCACCGGTTGCAGCGCCAGATAGACCATGAACACGAGGAGCACGGCCGAGCCCGCCAGCCCCGCGCGCAGCGCCCGCGGTGCATTGGCATCGCGCGCGAAATCGGTCAGCACCCAGGGCGAATAGGGCATCGCCTCGTGCACGAAGAAGAAAAACAGCGTCGCCGCAATGGCCAGCGCGCCGATCATCGCGAACCAGCCGGGGCTGAAGACGCCCTCGGTGATCGTGGTGCGGCGATGGAATTCGCGCCGGAACGGCAGCAGGATCAGCGCGCCCGCGGTGATCACGGCGGCGCTGCCCAGATCGAGGTCGTTCAGCAGCGAGGCAACGACCCCCCCGGTCAGCGCCGCCAGCGTCAGCCAGAACGCCCCCGAAACCCGCCGCAACAGGCCCTGCGACAGGATCACCAGCACGATCCCCATCACCGCCGAGACCAGCGCGCCCCCCTCGAGCAGGATCGCGCCCACCAGATCGTCGCTGTCCCCCGGCCGCACCGACGGCATCAGCGCGACCGCGATCAGATAGAGCCCGAGCCCCAGCGCCCAGGCCCCCACGAGCCACGGCACCGCGCCGGAAATCGCGGTGAAGACCGGCCGCAGCGGTGCCGAGACCTCGCCGAAGACGCGCGCCGCCCAGCCGCCCGCAAGCCGCGCCTCGTTGAGCGAGACGACGACGAAGGCGATGGTGAAGGGCAAGAGGAAATAGATCGAGCGGAACAGCAGGAGCGCCGCGGCAACGGTGCCGACCTCGGTGCCGGGGGGCATTGCGGCGATCACCACGGTCTCGAACACGCCGACGCCGCCGGGCACATGGCTGAGCACGCCGACCATCGTGGCAGTGGCATAGATCGCGAGGAAGGTGACGAAATCGGGCGCCCCCGCGGGCAGGAGCACATAGAGCGTGGCCGCCGCCATCGTGGAATCGAAAAGCGCCACGACCATCTGCCCGACCAGAATGCCGGGCGAGGGCATCGAGATCTCGAACCGCCGCAGCCGCAATGTGCGCCCCGAGAACGACAAGCCAAACAGCACCGCCAGCGTCAGCGCCGCCGCGCCAAGCGCGCCTGCACGGATCAGCCCTTCGCTGAAGGGCAGCAGACCCGCCAGCGCCGCGGGATGCAGCCCCAGCGCGATGAACCCCACCAGCGTCAGCCCGATCCCCATCGCGAGCGCAATATAGGAGGACAGCGCCGCGACCTCGAAGGCATTGAGACCAAAGGCGGAATAGATCCGATACCGCACCGCCCCGCCCGAGATCACACTGACCCCGATCGTATTGCCGAAGGCGTATCCAAGGAACCCGCCCAGCAGCACCGCCCGCGGCGGCAGCTTCTTGCCCAGATAGCGCAGCGCCCACCAGTCATAGCCGATCAGCGCCAGATAGGCGAGCGCGGTCGTCAGCAAAGCGATCGCCAGCACCCCGGCCGGCATCGTCTTCATCTCGTGGATCACATCGGCGAAATGCACCTTGTGCAGCAGCCGATAAAGCGCCCAGAGCCCGGCACCGAACAGCCCCAGCCCCAGAACGACCGGAACCACATTGCGCGTCAGCGTGTGACGCAGGCTATGGGCGGGTTCGGTCATGCAGCGGGCCTTCATTGCACACCGGCGGGTGCCGGTCCCCTTCTCTTACAGGGAAGCAAGCCTGAGGCAAGTCGGCATTCCCGGCGCCGGGGGTCACGGCCGCAGATGCGCGAGGAAATCGGCATGCAACGCGGGCGGCGCCACCACCAGCCCATCCGATTGCGCGCCTGGGCGGTTGAAGACCAGCTCGGCGCCGCGCTGATCGGTGACCCGGGCGCCCGCGCGTTCCGCGATCAGACCGGCGGCGGCAATGTCCCATTCCCATGCGGGCCGCAGCGAGATCGTCGCATCGAACCGCCCCTCGGCCACAAGGCACAGCCGCCACGCGAGCGAGGGGCGGAAGCTGCGCTTGTAAGCGGGCACCGCGCCGCGCCAATGCCGCGGATCGTCCGACAGCTTCGAGGTCAGCACCTGCGCGCCCAACACATGCCGCGCATCGCTCGGCCCGATCGGCTGGCCATTGAGCAAAGCTGGCCCCGAGGCGGTGGCGGTGAAGGTCTGATCCAGCGCGGGCAGATGCACCACGGCGGCGGTGATCCGCCCGCCCTCGGCCAGAGCCAGCGCATGGGCAAAGCCCGCCTCTTCGGACAGGAAAGCCCGGGTGCCGTCGATCGGATCGACGATGAAGACCCGCTCGGCCGCCAAGCGCGCGGGATCGTCGGTGCTTTCCTCGGACAGCCAGCCATAGCCGGGCCGCGCGCCGCGCAGCCGCTCTTCCAGCATGGCGTTGACGGCCATATCGGCCTCGGACACCGGACCCGCGCCCGCATCCTTTTCCCAGGCCTTGGGCGCGGTCTTCCAATAGCTCAGCGCGATCTCGCCCGCCGCCCGCGCCGCCGCGGTGAGCAGCGCGAGGTCTTCGTCTTCACTGGCCCGCAAGTGTCAGCCCCTCGATCAGCAGGGACGGCACGACATGGCTCAGATGCTGGCGCGCGTCATTGGCGGGGGTGAGGCGCATCAGCATTTCGCGCAGGTTGCCCGCCACGGTGCATTCATTGACCGGATAGGCAATCTGGCCGTTCTCGACCCAGAAGCCCGCCGCCCCGCGCGAATAATCGCCGGTGGTCGGGTTGATCGTGGCGCCGATGAACGAGGTGATCAAGAGCCCCGTGCCCATCTCGGCGATCAGCTGATCGCGGCTTTTCGGCCCTTGGCTCAGCGCGACATTGCCCGCCCCGGGCGAGGGCGGCGCCGAGGTCCCGCGCGAGGCGTTCGCGGTCGAGGGCAGGCCCAGCTTGCGCCCGGTCGCCAGATCGAGGGTCCAGCCCATCAAGACGCCGTTTTCGACGATGGCACGGCGGGCGGTGGCCAGCCCCTCGGCATCGAAGGGGCGCGAACCCGAGATACGGGCGCGCAGCGGGTCCTCGATCAGATCAAGGCCCGCGGGCAGCACCTGCGTGCCCATGCCATCGCGCAGCCACGAGGCGCCGCGCGCAATGGCCTGACCGTTGATTGCCGACAGCAGATGGCCGATCAGGCTGCCCGCGACGCGCTCGTCGATCATGACCGGAAAGGCGCCGGTCTTCGGGCGGCGGGGGGCTGCGCGTTCCACGGCACGCTCACCCGCCAGACAGCCGATCGCGGCGGCACCCGGCAAATCGGCCTGAAAGATGCGGCTTTCGGCGGCCCAGTCGCGTTCCATCGACAGGCCCTCGCCCGAGATCGCCACCGCCGAAATCGCGCGCGAGCTGCGCCCGTAGCCGCCCGAAAATCCGTTGGTGGCCGCAATATGGACACGCCGCCGCGAATAGGAGGCCGAGGCCGATTGCACCTGAGCGACGCCCGCGACGCCCAGCGCGGCGGCCTCGGCCTCGCGCGCGTCGGCTTCCAGCGCGCTGGCGGCGGGGTCATCGGCGGGGTCTTCAAGCTCGAGCCCCGCGGCATCGCGGCGCGGGCTGAGCTGATCGGGATCGGCCAGCCCGATCCACGGGTCTTCCGGGGCCTCGCGGGCCATGGCAACGGCACGCTCAGCCATATCGGCAATGGTGCGCGCGGAAATATCCGAGGCCGAGACACAGGCCTGACGCCCGCCGATCAGCACGCGCAAGCCGATCTCGATGCCCTCGGCGCGCTCGGCCTGTTCCAGACGGCCCTGACGCACATCGACCGAAACCGAAGCGCCATCCACCGCAATCGCATCGGCCGCCCCGGCCCCCGCCTTGGTCGCAGCGGCGAGCAGGGCTTCGGTCAGATCGGCAAGACGGGTCGCGGACATGGATACCTCGGATGAAAAAACCGCCCGGGGGTGACCCGGGCGGTTCGGGATGCGTTCTCTTACTGGATGCGCTGGCCGTTGGCGAGGATTTCCCCGCCGTCCTTGAACTCGATTTTCGAGGTCATCGAATCGTCGCCATTCGGCACGGCATAAAGGCCCAGCATCATCTGCGCGAACATCGCCTGATCCTGCGGCACCAGACCCATCGTCACCAGCTTGTCCATCAGCCCCTTGGCCCCGACAAGGCCCAGATCGATCGCGCCCACCGGCATCGGCGTGCCCTCGGTCGGCGGGAAGCTCAGATCGCCCGTGCCGGTCAGCTCGGCCCCCGCCAGCGCCAGACGCAGCTGCTTGATCTTGACGCTGTCCAGCTCGAAGGGCGGCGCGACGGGACCGCCGGGGTCCATGGTGTAAAGGGTCACCAGCGGTTTCGCCAGACCTTCGAGGTCGATGATCAGCGTGGCCGGATCGCGCGGCAACAGGGCCTGCGGATCGAACATGCCCCAGAGATCGTCAGAGACCGACAGCCCCTCAAGCGCGATCTTGCCGTTGAACGGCTGCGGCGTATCGGAGGCGGCCAGCGGGATCGCCATGTCGAAGCTGGAGCTGGCAATCGCGCCGCTGACCGGCAGCGGCATTTGCGCCGAGCTCATCTCGAAGGTCTGATCCAGCGCCGAGGCGCTGTAGGTCACCGTTTCGGGCGCCAGAGCGAAAGCGAAGTCACCCGATTGCGAGGTGCCATTCACCTTGGTCGAATTCTCGCCGTCGGTCCCCTCGACCGCGATGCTGCTGACACCATAGCTGGCCTGCGCGGACATCTTCGCGCCCGCGCTGAGGGCGGCGGGCAGGTCCTCGAAGCTGACACCGGCGGGCAGGAACGACGCGCTTGTCACGTCGAGGTCGGACAGCTCAGCATCCATCGTGAAGGTGCCGCCGCTTTCCGGATCGGCGCCCGAGGCAGTGACCTTGACGCCCGACACACGGAAGGTCGAGTCAACCTCCTGCGTCTCGGTGCCCTTGACAGTATAGGTGCCCGAGGTGCCCTGAATCGACATCCAGACCTTGACCGGGGCGTTCATTTCGCTGCCGATCTGGGTCTGATCCAGCTCGATCACCAGTTCGGGGGCGGTCATCGCATAGGACAGCGCTTCGGGCGTGCCCGAGACAATGGTCACCGAGCCGGTCTGACGGATCGACATATCCAGGTTGACATCGGGGGCTTCCTCGATCGCAGAGGTGGCCTGCGCCTTGATCTCTTCCGAGGTGGTCACCTCGACCGTGCCGTCGCCAAGCTCGCGCAGCCGCACCTCAGGCACGGTCATATCGAAGGAAGAGTCCTCGGTTTCCTGCGTGAGCGACAGCCCGCGCACGACAAGGGTGTCGCCTTCGCGCGCGGTGCCTTCGTCGGACAGGCTGTAGCCATAGGCGGTATATTGCTTGCTCCAGGCCTCCCAGACCTGTTCGGCGGTGACATCTGCCATCGCGGCAGTGCTGCCAAGCAGGACCGCAAGAGTGGACGAAAGCACTGCGGAGCTCCGCGACATCATGGATTTTAACCTTTCGGAAAAACGGATTTGGCCGCAGCATCCTTTGCGCGGCGTGGATGGTCAAGAGGCGAGGCGGTTGGTAACAGGTATGGAAAGCGGTACCTGCCGTGAAAGTGACGGCGAAACGATGGGGGCGCGGATGATCCGGCTGACGACCGATAACGGGTTTTGGGTGGTGACGATCGACCGGCAGGAGAAGGCCAATTCCCTGACCGGCGCGATGCTGGCCGAGATTGCCGAGGCCGCCGAACGCGCCGCGTCCGAGGGCGCGCGGGTCTTCGTGCTGCGCGGGGCGGGCAAGGTGTTCTCGGCCGGGGCCGATCTGGATGAGGCGCGCGCAGGCCTTGCCACCGATCCGGTCTGGGAGCGGCTCTCGGGCGCGATTGCGGCGCTGCCCTGTCTGAGCATCGCCGCGCTCAATGGCACCTTGGCCGGGGGCGCGATGGGGATGGCTCTGGCCTGCGATCTGCGGATCGCCGTGCCGGGGGCGAAAGTCTTCTATCCGGTGATGAAGCTCGGCTTTCTGCCGCAGCCCTCCGACCCGCGGCGGATGGCGGCGCTGATCGGGCCGGCGCGGGCCAAGATGATCCTGATGGCGGGGCAGAAGATTCCGGCCGAGGAGGCCTTGGCCTGGGGTCTGATCGACCGGATCGTGGCGCCCGAAGAACTCGATGACACCGTGGCGGCCCTTGCCGCCGATGCGCTCGGCGCCAGTGCCGCCCATGTCGCGGGGATCAAGGCGCTGATCTGAGATGCAAACGCGCCCGGGCCCCCGGGCGCGCACAGATGCAGCGGGCCGGATCAGGCGTAGACCGATTCCTTGCCGAAATGCTTGGTCAGCATGTAATAGACCACGACGCGATATTTGTTGCGCTCGGATTTGCCATAGGTTTCCAGCACGGCCTCGATCGCCTCCATCAGCGCGGGGCTGTCGGCCAGGCCGAGTTTCTTCATCAGGAAATTGGTTTTCACCGTCTCGAGTTCGCTCGGCTGGCTGCCGGCGACGGTCGAGGCGTCGGCATTATAGATCGCCGGGCCGCAGCCGATGGTGACCTTGGTCAGCAGATCCATATCGGGGGTCATGCCACATTTATTCTGCAGATCGTCCGCATATTTGGCGATCAGCTCGTCTCTCTTGCCCATGTCTCGCTCCCACCTGTCCGGTATTGGATTGACGCGGGGCACCCCCGCGCGCGGGCAGGTTAGAACGAAAAACCCCGGCCAAGAAAGGGAAAACTGCCCCGCCCTTCCCCGCGGCCTGCGGCCTTTTGCCAATGAAAAGGGCGGGACCCGAAGGCCCCGCCCCATTGTATCGCATGCGCCGCGATCAATAGCGGTAATGCTCGGATTTGAAGGGGCCCTCCACGGCCACGCCGATATAGTCGGCCTGATCGGGGCGCAGCTCGGTCAGTTTCACGCCGATCTTGGCCAGATGCAGGCGGGCCACCTTTTCATCGAGCGCCTTGGGCAGGATATAGACGCCGGGCGCGTAATCCTCGCCCTTGGTCCAGAGCTCGATCTGCGCCAGAACCTGGTTGGTGAAGCTTGCCGACATCACGAAGCTGGGGTGGCCGGTGGCATTGCCGAGGTTCAGCAGACGCCCTTCGGACAGCAGGATGATCCGCGCGCCCGAGGGCATCTCGATCATGTCCACCTGATCCTTGATGTTGGTCCATTTGTGGTTGCGCAGCGAGGCCACCTGAATTTCGTTGTCGAAATGGCCGATGTTGCCGACAATCGCCATGTCCTTCATCGCGCGCATATGCTCGATGCGGATCACGTCCTTGTTGCCGGTGGTGGTGATGAAGATATCGGCGCTGTCCACGACGTCTTCCAGAACGACGACCTCGAAGCCGTCCATCGCGGCTTGCAGCGCGCAGATCGGATCGACCTCGGTCACCTTCACGCGGGCGCCCGCGCCGCGCAAGCTGGCGGCCGAGCCCTTGCCCACATCGCCATAGCCGCAGACCACGGCGACCTTGCCCGCCATCATCACATCGGTCGCGCGGCGGATGCCGTCGACGAGCGATTCCTTGCAGCCGTATTTGTTGTCGAATTTCGACTTGGTGACAGAGTCGTTCACGTTGATCGCCGGGAAGGGCAGCAGGCCCTTCTTGTGCAGATCGTAAAGACGATGCACGCCGGTGGTGGTCTCTTCCGAGACACCCTTGATCGCGTCGCGCTGTTTGGTGAACCAGCCGGGGCTTTCGGCGAGGCGCTTCTTGATCTGGTTGAACAGGCACACCTCTTCATCCGAGGTCGGAACGGCGATCAGATCGGTCTCGCCCGCCTCGACGCGCGCGCCCATCAGGATATAGAGCGTGGCATCCCCGCCGTCGTCGAGGATCATGTTGCAGGTGCCTTCCGGGAACTGGAAGATCTTGTCGGTATAGGCCCAATACTCTTCCAGCGTCTCGCCCTTGACGGCAAAGACCGGCGTGCCCGAAGCGGCGATGGCGGCCGCCGCGTGATCCTGCGTCGAGAAGATGTTGCAGCTGGCCCAACGCACATCCGCGCCGAGCGCCTTCAGCGTCTCGATCAGCACCGCGGTCTGCACCGTCATGTGCAGCGAGCCCGCGATGCGCGCGCCCTTCAGCGGCTGGCTGGCGCCGAATTCCTCGCGGCAGGCCATCAGGCCCGGCATTTCGGTTTCGGCAATATCCAGTTCCTTGCGGCCAAACTCGGCCAGCGCGATATCCTTGACGATGTAATCGGCCATATGGGGCTCCCAATCCTGATTGGGGGTCTCTGTATCATCGCAAGGCTTCAGGAACAATTACCGGCTTAGCCGCTGGGCAGCAGGCCTTCGGTTTCCAGCAACGCGACCGCATCATGGCCGCGTTCCCAGCCGATGCCCGAGGAAACCACGCAGGACACGCCATCGGCGCGGGTATAGACCGCGGTCCAGGTCCCCATGACATCCGAGGCCCAGAGCTCGACCGAGCGCGCCGTATCCAGCGGGCGCTGCACGCGCGGGCTTTCGGCGAAATCATGACCGAGCACGGTCAGCAAATCGGCGCGATGGTCGCAAAACGGCACATCGGGCGATTGTGCCGCGCCGATCTCGGTGATCGTGTCGAAGACCGAAAGATCGCCGAAGTTCAGCTCGGGACCGTGGTCATCCATCGGGCGGCCATGAAAGCTTGCTTGCGGTGGTGCGGCGGGGCCGCCATTCGGAATCGCCATGGCGACAGTGCTGGCCACGGCCATCAGCGCGCTGGCGCCGAGCGAAATCCTGGCAATCGAAAGAAGGCGCATCATCTGCTCCTGCTGCTTGCATTCACCGGCATAACGCGGGGCGGCGCCTTGGGGTTCCGGGGCGGTTTACAGCCGCGGGCGGCTTCGCTAGCAAGGCGGCATCAGCCGGGGGATCAGATGAAGCGGGCGTGGCAAAGGATGCTGTCGGGGCGCAGGCTGGACCTGCTCGACCCGACGCCGATGGATATCGAGATCGAGGATATCGCGCATGGGCTGGCCTTCGTCGCGCGCTGGAACGGCCAGACTTTAGGCGATTTCGCCTATTCGGTGGCCGAGCATTCGATTCTGGTGGAAGAGCTGTTTTCCCGTGCCAATCCCGGCATTGGCACGCGCTGGCAGCTGGCGGCGCTGTTGCATGATGCGCCCGAATATGTGCTGGGCGACATGATCAGCCCGGTGAAGGCGGCGATCGGCGTGGGCTATGGGGAACTGGATGCGCGGCTGACGGCGGCGGTGCATCTGCGCTTTGGCCTGCCCGCGATCCTGCCTGCGCCGATCAAGAAGGCGATCAAGGCGGCGGACACGATCTCTGCCCGGCTCGAGGCCGAGCAGATCGCGGGATTTTCGACGGCAGAGGCGGACAGGATCTTCGGGCGGCCCGATCCGGGCCTGATCCGGGGGTTGGCGATCCGCCTGCGCCCCCCGGCCGAGGTGCGCGCGGCCTTTACCGCGCGCCATCAAGAACTGCTGTCGCAGCTCAGCGGTTGAACTTCACGGCGGCCTTCTGGGCCGGGCGCACGGGCGTGCCGCCCATGGCAAGCGTGAACACATCTGCAAGCATACGGATCATTTTCGATCTCCTTTCCATAGCTCGAGGCGCTTATTTGGTTTGACTCGAGCAAATTTGCGAGTCAGGAATTTTGTCATAACTGTTAGGAATTCTAACATATGAGCGAAATCGACTGGCGCAAGATGCCGGCGCTGACCGCGCTGCGGGCCTTTGCCGTCACCGCGCGAGAGGGCGGATTCAGCGCCGCCGCGCGTCGGTTGAACGTCACCCATGCCGCCGTGCAGCAGCAGGTGCGCGCGCTGGAAGAGGCGCTGAATTGCGCGCTGGTCTGGCGCGAGGGGAAGGCCCTGCACCTGACCCCTGAGGGCGAGCGGCTGGCCGCGGCGCTGCAAGACGGGTTCACGATGATCCAGACCGCGGTCGAAGGGCTGCGCGCGCAGGGCGCTGAAAAGCCGCTGACCGTGACCCTGCCGCCCGCCTTCGCCGCCGAATGGTTGATGCCGCGGCTGGCGAAATTCTGGAAGCGGCACCCCGATGTGGCTTTGTCGCTGTTGCCCGAGCCGCGCACCGTCGATCTGCGCGAGGCGGGCGCGAGCCTTGGCATCCGCTTCGGCACCGGGCATTGGCCGGGCGTCGTGGCCGAGTTTCTGACCGCCGCGCCGCAGGTCGTGGTGGCGGCACCCGAATTGCTGGGCGGGCGGACGAAATTGTCCTTGCGGGAAATGTCGATGCTGCCCTGGGTGCGCGAACGCGATTGGCCCGAACAGATGCAGCTCTTGGAATCTATTGGCTTGAAACCCGCAGCGATGAAATTCGTCGATTTCCCGAATGAGGAATTGGCGCTGTCGGCGGCGCGCGAGGGAATTGGCCTGCATCTGGAAACCGAGGCGCTGATCGAGGAAGATCTGAAAATCGGCTGGCTCGTGAAAATCCACGAATTGCGCGACGATTCGCTGGGCTATTATGTGGTTCGGCCGCCAGGCCCGATGAGCACGGCGGCCAAGACCTTCATCGACTGGATGAAGGATGAAAGCTGATCAGATCGCCAGATCGTCGAGCGATTTGCCCTCAGCCAGTGCCGCCTCGACCCATTTCGGCTTGCGCCCGCGGCCGGTCCAGGTTTGCGAAGCATCGGCCGGATTGGCATATTTCGGCGCAACCGCCTTGCGGCTTTTCGCGCTGGAAACGCCGGTCAATTCCGCCAGCGAATACCCCATTTTCCGGGCGATTTCATCCAGCTCGCTCAGCGCTTCTTTTTTCTTGCGATCTTCATAAGTGACGATCGCCCGATCGACCTTGGTGCGCAGTGCACGCAATTCGCTCAGCGACAGAGTATCGAGATCCATATCCATTTTAACCCTCCGGTTGTGCCGAGGGTTATCCACAATTGAAATCTTGATTTCAAGCGGGGATTTAAATCAGCGCGGGCTGCGTTTTGCCAGAATGCGCTGCAGCGTACGGCGATGCATGTTCAGACGGCGCGCGGTTTCCGAGACATTCCGGTCGCACAATTCGTAAACCCGCTGGATATGTTCCCAGCGCACGCGATCGGCGCTCATCGGATTGTCGGGCGGCGGCGGCAGGGCCTCGCCCTTGGCCAGAAGCGCATTGGTGATGTCATTGGCATCGGCGGGCTTCGACAGATAATCGGTCGCGCCCATTTTCACCGCGGCCACCGCGGTGGCAATTGCACCATAGCCGGTCAGCACGACGATCCGCGCATCGGGGCGTTTCTCACGCAGCAATTCGACCACATCGAGCCCGTTGCCATCCTCGAGCCGCAGGTCGATCACCGCATAGGCCGGCGGCCGGCTCTGCGCGATGGCCTTGCCCGCGGCGACGGTCTCGGCGGTTTCGGTCTGGAAACCGCGCTTTTCCATCGCACGGGCGAGCCGGGTCAGGAAAGGAACATCGTCATCCACCAGCAAAAGGCTGCGATCGGGTCCCAATTCCGTGAAATCGCCCTCGGCCATCGTCCGCTCCCATTCCGTTTCGTGGATATGTCTTAAGCAATGCCGCGGCGCGGGTCAATTTTACCTGCGCCGCCGGGGCTCATTTCTGCGCGCCGTTCCACGCGTCGACGAAACAGGCAACTTGGTTGGCCATATCATCGGGCGTGGCATCGCGATTGAAGAATTCGACGAAGCCGATCTGGGGGAAGACCAGATAGGTCTGGGTCGAATGGTCGATCAGCGTATAGGGGTCGCCCGGGGTCTGGACCTTGAAATAGGTGCGATAGGCCTTGGAGGCCGCCGCCACCTGCTCGGGCGAACCGGTCAGGCCCAGCATTTTGGGGTGCATGATATCGGTGAATTCGCGCAGCAGTTCAGGCGTGTCGCGTTCCGTATCGACGGAAATGAAGACCGGGGTCACGTCATAGCCGCGCTCGTCCAGCAGGCTGACGGCTTCGGCATTGCGCGAATTGTCGAGCGGGCAGACATCGGGGCAATAGGTATAGCCGAAATACAGAAGGCTCGGCTTGGTGATCACATCCGCGTCGGTCACCGTCTCGCCGGTCTCCGAGACCAGCGTGAACGGCCCGCCAATCGTCCCCGAGCCGCCGACGACCCCGCGGCGGCATTGCGCGAACATATCCGGATCGCCCGATTGCGTGGCAAACCAAGCGGTGCCGAGACCGGCGACAACAAGGGCGGTTGCGGCAATCGCCGCGGTCTTGGCAGTCAGGGGCATGGCTCTTCCATTCAGCTTGCTTCATTGATCACCCTAGCGGACCCTATTATCAAGACCGGGTCGGTAAAATGTGACAACAGGACCCATCTTTTCGGGTCGCCGCGCGGGGGCCCCATGCCGGAACGGATCACACATATGACGCGCCTGACGCAATCGCCGAAGGATTGGGTGCGGCTGCGCACGCTGATCATCCTGCGCTGGACGGCAATCGTCGGGCAGCTGGCGGCGATCTTCGTGGCCTGGGGCTGGTTCGATATCGCGCTCGATCTGCCCCTGTCGCTGGCGACGGTGGGCGCGGCGGTGGCGGCCAATCTGGTGGCGATCTTCCTGTTTCCGGAAAGCCGGCGGCTGAGCCAGACCGAGGTGATGGCGACGCTTCTGTTCGATACCGCGCAGCTGGCGGTGCTGCTGGCGCTGACGGGGGGGCTGAACAACCCCTTTGCGCTGCTCATTCTGGTGCCGGTGACCATCGCCGCAACCACGCTGGAGCGCGCGCCGACCATCCTGCTGGGGCTGGCGACGATTGCGATGGTGAGCCTCGTGGCGCTGTTCAATCTGCCCTTGGTGACACGGGCGGGCGCGGTGATCGCGATGCCGCAGGTGATCGAGTTCGGCTATTGGGTGGCGATCGTGATCGGTGTCGCCTTCCTCGGCGTCTATGCCTATCGCATCACCTCCGAGGTGCAATCGATGAGCGATGCGCTCTTGGCGACGCAGCTGGCCTTGGCGCGCGAGCAGAAGCTGACCGATCTGGGCGGCGTGGTGGCCGCGGCCGCGCATGAGCTGGGCACGCCGCTTGCGACGATCAAGCTGGTGGCCTCGGAGCTGGCCGATGAGCTGGAGGATCGCGAGATGCTGCGCGAGGATGCGCAGCTGATCTGCGAGCAGGCCGACCGCTGCCGCGATATCCTGCGCTCGATGGGGCGGGCGGGCAAGGATGACCTGCATCTGCGCACCGCACCCCTACTTGCGGTGCTGCGCGAGGCGGCCGAGCCGCATCTGGAACGCGGCAAGGCGATCTATTTCGATGCCGTGCCCGGTCCCGGTGGCGCGGATCGCCAGCCGGTGATCCACCGCTCGCCCGAGCTGATCCATGCCCTGCGCAATCTGGTGCAGAATGCGGTGGATTTCGCGCAAAGCACGGTCTGGGTCGATGCGGAATGGACCGACCGCAGCCTGCTGGTGCGGGTGTCGGATGATGGTCCGGGCTATCCGCATGGGCTGTTGGGGCGGATCGGCGATCCGTTTCTGTCCAGCCGCGGTACCGAACATGACCTGCGCCCGGGCTATGAGGGGATGGGGCTCGGCCTGTTCATCGCCAAGACACTGCTGGAACGCACCGGCGCCGAGATCCGCTTCCAGAACGGCGCCGAGCCCTTTGCCCGCACCGAAGGCCAGCCCGCGCGGTCCGGTGCGGTGGTCGAGCTGCGCTGGCCGCTGGCGCGTCTGGCGGCACCGACCGGCGGGGCATTGGGCGAAAATGTGCCCTTCACGGCGTGAGGGCTGTGGATTGTGCTTAACGGCACATTAACCAATTCCACCCGAATATGGGCTCGGGACAGCGAGAAAGGCCGAGTCGATGCACATCGAATGGATGCAGGCGGTAATCATCGTGACGACATCGGTCGGGGCCGCGGTTCTGGCGCTGATGCTTCTGTCACTCGTTTACGGGCGCAAGCCGCCCGCGGCGGCGGTCAGCATGCATCCGGTGCTGGAACAGACCGTGTTCCTGTTCGACGATCAGCAGCTGGTCGATGCGACGGGGCCCGGGCATCTGCTGCTCGATGTGGCGCCGATGGCGGCAACCGAATGGGCGCGGCTTTCGGCCTTCCTCACACCGCATTTCCGCGATTTCGACAAGGCGATGGCGAAGCTGGCCGAGCTGGGGCGGATCGAACTGACCGAGCGCCCCGAGATCGGTCAGGCCGCGAACGGGCAGATGCGCCTGATCGCCGAGGATGTGAACGGGCTGGCGCGGATCACGCTGATCGACCCTTCGGCCGAGGGCCGCGGGATTCTGGTCGATGGCTTGTCGCAGCGCGCGATGGAAGATGAGCTGGAGCTGCTGCGCCATACGCTCGATCTCTCGCCGCTGCTGATCTGGCGCGAGGATGAGGATCGCTCGATCCTCTGGGCCAATCGCGCCTATATCCTGCGCTCGGGCGCCTTCGCCGAGAGCGACGAGGCCTTGGCCTGGCCCCTGCCGCGGCTGTTCGAGATTGCCGACGATACCAGCCTGACCGGGCCGCGGCGCCTGCGGCTCGACGAGGCCGAGGACCGGATTTCCTGGTTCGATTGCCATTCCTATTCGCTCGACCGCGGCCGGCTGCATTTCGCGCTGCCCGCCGATGCGACGGTGCGCGCGGAAAAGGCGCTGCGCGATTTCGTGCAGACGCTGACCAAGACCTTCGCCGATCTGCCGATTGGTCTGGCGATCTTCGACCGGCAACGCCAGCTGCAGTTGTTCAACCCCGCGCTGATCGACCTGACGCAGCTTGGGCCGCAGTTCCTGTCCGGGCGGCCGACCCTCTATGCCTTCCTTGACCGGCTGCGCGAGGCGCGGATGATGCCCGAGCCCAAGGATTACCGGACCTGGCGGCTGAAGATGACCGAGCTGGAACAGGCCGCCGCCGCGGGCTTCCATTGCGAAACTTGGACCCTGCCCTCGGGTCAGACCTATCGGGTGACCGGCCGTCCGCATCCCGATGGCGCGATCGCCTTTCTGTTCGAGGATATCTCCTCCGAGGTGTCGCTGACCCGGCGGTTCCGCGCCGAGCTGGAGATGGGCCAAGAGGTGCTCGATCTGATGAGCGAGGCGGTGGCGGTGTTCCAGCCCTCGGGCGAGCTGGCGATCTCGAATGCGGCTTTTGGGGCGCTTTGGGGGTTTGCGCCCGATGAGGGGCTGACCGGGATCACCCTGCTCGAGGCGGTGCGCCGCTGGCAGGGGGCGACCGAGCCCGCGCCGATCTGGGCCGAGCTGCGCGAGTTTTCGACCCGGTTGGGCGAGCGTGGCGCGATCTCGGCCGAGGTCAGGGCGCTGGACGGCCGCCGCTTCCGTTGCCGGTTCAGCGGAATGTCGGGTGGCAGCCTGATGGCGAGCTTCGTGACGCTCGAGGCCGCGCCGACGACGCCCGAGGTCAAGGGGCTCGCGCCCGCGCCCGCGGCGAAGCGGTCCAAGGTGCTCGCGCGCTAAATCGCTTGCGGCGCCGCGGGCAGGCACTAAAACTCGGGCCATGGCCCAGATTGCGACCCTTGATTTGCCCGATGCCGATGCGACCCAGCATCTGGGCGAGAGCTTTGCCGATCTCGTGACGGCGGGGGATGTGCTCATGCTCGAAGGGCCGATCGGCGCGGGCAAGACGCATTTCGCCCGCTCGCTGATTCAGGCGCGTCTGGCGCGGCTTGACCGGCACGAGGATGTGCCCTCGCCGACCTTTACGCTGGTGCAGATCTATGACGCCGAGCCAGAGATCTGGCACGCCGATCTCTATCGCCTGACCCACCCCGACGAGGTCGTCGAGCTTGGGCTGGAGGCCGCCTTCGAGACGGCAATCTGTCTGATCGAATGGCCCGACCGTCTGGCGGGGCTGGCGCCCGCGACCGCCCTGACCCTGCGGTTCGAGCAAAGCCGGGATGGCGCCGCGCGCCGTGTCACGCTGTCGGGCGGGCCCGAGTGGGCGCTGCGCCTGGCCCGGATCGGGGGCGCATGATGTTCGCCACGCCAGAGGAAATTTCGGGCTTTCTTCAGGCGGCCGACTGGGCGCGCGCGCACCATGCGCCACTGGCGGGCGATGCCTCTGCGCGGCGCTACGAGCGGCTGACGCGCGGCGCCGATCGGGCCGTCCTGATGGTGGCGCCGCGCAGCGATGATCTGGGTCGCTTCACCCGGATGGCCCGCTGGCTGTGCGATCACGGATTTTCTGCCCCGCAGATCCTGGCCGCGGCGCCAGAGGCGGGGCTCTTGCTGCTCGAAGATCTGGGCGATGATCTGGTCTCGCGGCTGATCGCGGCCGATCCGGCGCGCGAGGCGCCGCTTTATGCCGAGATCACCGGCTTCCTGACGGCGCTGCGCGCGCTCCCGCCGCCCGATTTCCTTGCGCCGCTTGACGGGCCGCAGTTGGCCGATCTGGTGCGGCTGACCCCCGAATGGTATCCGACCCTGTCGCGCGACGCCGCCGAGGCGCTGCCCGCGGCACTTCAGGCCCGTTTCGAGGCATTGGACGACGGCCTGCGCGTGACCTGCCTGCGCGATTTCCACGCCGAGAATGCGCTTTGGCTGCCGGATCGGACAGGCGTAGCCCGGCTCGGTCTGCTGGATTTTCAGGATGCGGTGATCTGCCACCCGGCCTATGATCTGGTCTCGGCCCTGCAAGACGCCCGGCGTGACGTCAGCCCGGCCGTCGAGGCGGCAGAGCGTGCGCGCTATGCGCAGCAGAACGGGCTGGATCAGAGCCGCTTTTCGGCGATCTACGCCCTGCTCGGTGTGCAACGCGCGCTGCGCATTCTGGGCATTTTTGCGCGGCTCAGCCTTGCGATGGGCAAGCCCGGCTATGCCGATCTGATGCCGCGCAGCTGGGCCTATATCGCGCGCAACCTGACCCATCCGGCGCTGGCCGCGCTGGCGCCGACGGTGCTGGCGGCGCTGCCTGCACCGACCCCCGACATCATCGAAAGGATCAAGGCGGAATGCGGCCTTCACCCGATGCTCTGATGCTGTTCGCGGCCGGGTTCGGTACCCGCATGGGCGCGCTCACCGCGTATCGGCCCAAGCCGTTGGTCGAGGTCGCGGGGCGGCCGCTGATTGCCCATGCGCTGGATCTGGTGACCGGCGCGGATATCGGTCGCGTGGTCGCCAATGTGCATTATCGCGCCGCTCAGATGACCGCATATCTGGCCGGACGCGGGATCGCGATTTCCGATGAAAGCGGCGATATCCTCGAGACCGGCGGCGGTCTTCGTCTGGCCTTGCCGCAGCTGGGGCCGGGGCCGGTGTTCACATTGAATACCGATGCAGCCTGGACAGGCCCAAATGTGCTGGAGCGGCTGCGGGCCAGCTGGTCGCCCGATCGGATGGGCGCGCTCTTGGCGCTGGTGCCGACCGAACGCGCGATCGGCTATCGCGGCGCGGGGGATTTCGCGCTCGACCCGCAGGGGCGGATCACCCGCGGCGCGGCCTATGTCTATACCGGCGCGCAGATCCTCGATCCGGCTGGAATAGAGACGATTCCGGAGCGCGTCTTCTCGCTCAACCGCCTGTGGGACCGGATGATCGCCGAGGGCCGCGCCCATGGTCTCGTGCATGAGGGCGGCTGGTGCGATGTCGGACGCCCCGAGAGCATTCCCCTGGCCGAGGCGATGCTGAGGGCCGCAGATGTCTGATCCACGGCTTTTTGCCCTGCCGCCCGGCGTCGATTTCCCGCGCGCGCTTGTCCGCGGTCTGATCGAACGGATGGCGGGTCAGCCCCCCGAGGCGATGGCGCGCGTCCGGCTTCTGGCCAATTCGGGGCGGATGCAGCGCCGGATCCGCGAGGAATTCGACCGGCATGGCGCGATGTTCCTGCCGCGCATGGGGCTGGTCACCGATTTCGCGGCGCATCCCTTGCCGGGCGTCCCCCCGGCGGTGCCCGATCTGCGCCGTCGGCTGGAGCTGGCGCAGCTGGTGCGCGGTCTGACCGCCCGACTGCCGCAATTCGAGGCCGGAACCAGTGAAATGGCGCTGGCCGACAGTCTCGCCGCGCTGATGGCCGAGATGCAGGACGAGGGTGTCACCCCCGAGGTGCTCGAGACCCTCGATATCGCGGAAACCCATGGCGCCCATTGGCAGCGCAGCCTCGACTTCATCCGCATCGTCGCGCGCTATTTCGATCTGGCCGAGGCGCCCGACCGGCAGGGACGGCAGCGCCGCGCGATCGAGGCAACCACGCAGGATTGGTCGAAAACCCCGCCGCGGGATCCGGTCGTCATCGCGGGGTCTACGGGTTCGCGCGGATCCACCGCGCTGCTGATGCAGGCTGTGGCCCGCTTGCCGTCGGGATATGTCGTCCTGCCCGGATTCGATTTCGACATGCCGCAGACCGCGTGGGATAGTCTCTATTCCGGCGCGATTCCGGGCGAGGACCATCCGCAATTCCGGTTCCGGTCGATGCTTGAGACCTTGGGATTGCAGCGCGCAGATGTGCAGCGCTGGACGATGGCCACGCCCGCGGCGCCGGGCCGCAATGCGCTGGTCTCGCTTGCGCTGCGCCCGCCACCGGTCACCGACCGTTGGATGCAGGAGGGGCGCGAGCTGCCCGATCTGGCGCAAGTGACCGCCGATATGACGCTGATCGAGGCCAGCGACCCGCGTCGGGAAGCGCTGGCGATCGCCCTGGTGCTGCGTGAAGCGGCGGAAACCGGCCAGCATGCGGCTGTGATCACACCCGATCGACTGTTGACGCGGCGGATTGCGGCGGCGCTGGATCGTTGGGGCATCGTGCCCGATGACAGCGCGGGGCATCCGCTGCAGCAGACGGCACCGGGGCGCCTGCTGCGCCATGTTGCGGCGATGCAGGGGCGCAGGCCTACGCTGGAAACGCTGTTGCTCCTGCTCAAGCATCCGCTGACGGCGACCGGCGGCGGGATGCGCGGGGCGCATCTGCGGTTCACGCGAGAGCTGGAATTGCGGCTGCGGCGCTACGGTCCGGCGTTCCCCGATGCGGCAGCGCTGCAGAAATGGGCGGGAACCGAGGATCCCGCGCGCAGGCTTTGGGTGGATTGG
Organism: Sphingomonadales bacterium; assembly: GCA_014763785.1. Taxonomy (GTDB): domain Bacteria; phylum Pseudomonadota; class Alphaproteobacteria; order Rhodobacterales; family Rhodobacteraceae; genus Rhodobacter. Next base: position 37,459 of record JACXUS010000001.1, read on the forward strand.
CTGGCCGAGGTGATAGCAGGGCTCGAACATGCCGGTTCAGAGCCGCTTTCCGCCATGATCGAGACGCATCTTGCGCGATCCGAACGGCTTGCGGCGGGCCCCGGCGGGCGGGCCGAGGCGAGTGAGCTGTGGCGTGAGGCGGGCGGGATGGAATGCCTGCGGCTGTTCGAGGAGCTGCGCGCCGAAGCGTCTTTCGGCGGTGACTACAGCCCCGCGGATTATAGCGATCTGGTGACGCGGCTTTTGCAGGGCGGGCTCGTGCGCGAGAGTGGTGCCGCCCATCCGCTGATCTCGATACAAGGGACGCTTGAGGCCCGCGCAATCGAAGCCGATCTGGTCATTCTGGCTGGATTGAATGAGGGGGTCTGGCCCGCAACGCCCGCACCCGACCCTTGGCTGAGCCGCAAGATGCGGCTGGATTCGGGTCTATTATTGCCCGAAAGGCAGATCGGCCTGTCGGCGCATGACTTTCAGATTGCGATCGGGGCCCCTCGTGTCGTGTTAAGCCGTGCCCGTCGCGATGCCGATGCCGAGACGATCCCGGCGCGCTGGCTCAACCGGATGACGAACCTTCTCGGTGGGCTGGCGGAGACGGGCGGACCCGAGGCGCTTGCCCAAATGCGGCGGCGCGGTCAGGCGTGGCTTGCGCAGGCCGAGGCGCTCGAGGCGCCGCGGATGCGTCTGGAGCGTGCCGCACGGCCCGCGCCCCGTCCGCCGGTCGAGGCGCGCCCGCGGGAATTGCCGGTGACGGCGATCAAGAAGCTGATCCGCGACCCCTATGCCGTCTATGCCGAACGTATCCTGCGACTGCGACCGCTAGATCCGCTGCGCCCCGCGCCGGATCCGCGCGAACGGGGGCAGGTGCTGCACCTGATCGTTGAACGCTTCGTCAAGGGGCGGCCCGTCGCTGAGGCGCTCGACGCCGCGGTGAGCCGGCTGAGGCAGATCGCCGAGGAGACGGTCGCGGCCGAAGTTCCCTGGCCGAGCGCGCAGCGGTTGTGGCTGGCGCGGATCGGGCGGATCGCCGAGAAATTCGCGACGGATGAAGCGCGGCGGGCCGAGCTGGGGCACCCCGCCGTAATCGAGAAAAAAGGCTCTATTCCGCTGCAAAAGGTGATGTTCACGCTGACCGCCAAGCCCGACCGGATAGACATTCTCGAGGATGGCTCGGTGCATATCTTCGATTACAAATCCGGCGTGCCGCCGAAAAAGCCCGAGGTGCTGCACTTTGACAAGCAGCTCCTGCTTGAGGCGGCGATGGCCGAGCGGGGCGCCTTCGAGCAGATCGGGCCGCGGCACGTTCACGCGATGACCTATGTGCGGCTGGGCGGCGAGGGCGAGACCGTCGATATCTCGACCGACGACGAGACCATCGACGAGGTCTGGCAGAAATTCGAGGCGCTGATGGCGCGGTATTTGCAGGCGGATCAGGGCTATACCTCGCGGCGGGCGATGCAGAAATCCGAGGATCGCGGCGACTTTGACCATCTTGCGCGCTATGGTGAATGGGAGCTGAGCGCCGCGCCGCAGCCCGAGGTGCTCGAATGAGCGTGCCCGATCAGGCCAGCCTCGCGCAACGCCGGGCCGCCGAACCCGCCGCCTCGACCTGGCTTTCGGCGAATGCCGGTTCGGGCAAGACCAAGGTGCTGACCGACCGCGTCGCGCGGCTGCTTTTGGGCGGAACAGAGCCACAAAAGGTGCTGTGCCTGACCTATACCAAGGCGGCGGCGGCCGAGATGCAGAACCGGCTGCTGGCGCGGCTTGGCCAATGGGCGATGCTGCCCGACGCCGAGCTGCGCGGCCAGCTTGCAGCGCTGGGCGAGGAGGGCGCGATCGACGCCGAGCGTCTGGCGCAGGCGCGTCGGCTGTTTGCCAAGGCGATCGAGACGCCGGGCGGGCTGAAGATTCAGACGATCCATTCCTTCTGTGCGTCTCTGTTGCGGCGGTTTCCGCTCGAGGCCGGGGTCTCGCATGGCTTTTCGGAGATGGACGACCGCGCGGGCGATCTGCTGCGCAGCGATATCCTTGAGGAGATGGCTGCAGGCCCGGATCGGCCGGTGTTCGATGCGCTGGCGATGGCTTTTCCCGCCGCTGACCTTGAGGGGTTGGTTAAGGAAATCAGCCATAACAGAGACGGTTTTCGCGTTGAAGCGACGCCAGAGATGGCGCGCGGCCTCTATGGCCTGCCGCAGGATCTGCACCTCGAGGATTTGATCGCGCAGGCCCTGCGCCCGTCGGATTTCACGATGATCCGGGAACTGCTGCCGCTGCTAGCGGCCAGTTCGATCAATGATCAGAAGCTTGGTGCCAAGCTGGCACTGGTCGACGGGCCGACGCCGCGCGGTCTGGAACGGCTCGAAGATGCGCTGATGTATGCCAAGAAAGAGCAGGGGCCGAAGCTGGGCAAGCTGATCACCAAGGCGCTGACGAATGGCCCGGCGGCACATCTGGTGGATGCGCTCGACGATCTGGCCGAACGGGTGGCCGAGGCGCGGGCCAAGCGGCTGGCGTTGATCGCGGCGGAGCGGCTCGTGATCCTTAACCGTTTTGCCCGCGCGTTTCTGGCACATCTCGACCGGCGCAAGGCCGCGCGCGGCTGGCTCGACTTCGACGATCTGATCGAGCGCGCGGGGGCGCTGCTCAGCGATCCGTCGGTCGCGCAATGGGTGCTGTTCCGGCTGGACGGCGGGATCGACCATATTCTGGTCGATGAGGCGCAGGACACAAGCCCCGGGCAATGGGCGGTGATCGAGCGGCTGGCCGATGAATTCACCGCCGGTGAGGGCGCGCGCGGCGAGCCGCGGACGATCTTTGTCGTGGGCGATCGCAAGCAGTCGATCTATTCCTTTCAGGGCGCCGATCTGCAGCGATTTGAGGCGATGCAGAGCCACTTTTCGGCGAAGTTCGAGGGCGTCGGGCGGCCGCTGCAAGAGATGCTCTTGCGGCATTCCTTCCGGTCGTCGCATGCCGTACTGCGGCTGGTCGACCTGACCTTTTCCGGGGCCGCAGCGAAGGGCTTGGGTGGGGTGCCCGAACATATCGCCTTCAAGGCGGCGCTGCCCGGGCGGGTCGATCTGTGGCCGCCGGTGGCGAAACCGGAGAAGCCCGAGGAGCACCCTTGGGAATCGCCCGTCGATCTGATCGGGGCGCAGGATGCGCCGGTGGTGCTGGCCCGCGCGATTGCCGCCGAGATCCGCGCCATGATCGAGGCGGGGGTGCAGCTGCCCGAGGGCGAGGGCGCGCGTCCGGTGACCGAGGGCGATTTCCTGATCCTGGTGCAGCGCCGCGGACCGCTCTTTGCCGAGATCATCCGCGCCTGCAAGGCCGAGGGGCTGGCGATCGCCGGCGCCGACCGTCTCAAGCTGGGGGCCGAGCTGGCGGTGCGCGATATCGGCTCTGTTCTGGCGTTTTTGGCTACGCCAGAGGATGATCTGGCGCTGGCCGAGGCGCTGAAATCGCCGCTTTTCGGGTGGTCCGAGGCCGAGCTCTATCGGCTGGCGCAACCGCGCAGGGGCTATCTTTGGGAGGCCCTGCGCAACAGCGACCTGCGCCCCGAGACGCTGGCGATGCTGCAGGATCTGCGCGATCAGGCCGATTTCCTGCGTCCTTTCGAGCTGATCGAGCGGCTTCTGACCCGCCACGGCGGGCGCGAACGGCTGGTGGCACGGCTCGGCCCCGAGGCCGAGGACGGGATCGACGAGCTGATCGCCCAAGCCCTGGCCTTCGAGCGCGCCGAGGTGCCGAGCCTGACCGGCTTTCTCGGTTGGCTCTCGGCCGATGATGTCGAGGTGAAGCGCCAGCTCGGCAGCGGCGGCGGCGCGATCCGCGTGATGACGGTGCATGGCTCGAAGGGGCTCGAAGCGCCGATCGTGATCCTGCCGGATACGGCCAGTTCGGGCAGCCCGCCGCGCGGAGAAATCTTCCGTTTGGCGGGGGGCGAGGCCGCGTGGCGCGTCAGCCCCGATGACATGCCGCCCGAGCTGCGCGCCGCCTATGATGCGGAGATCGCGCGTACCGCCGAGGAAAAGATGCGGCTCTTGTATGTGGCGATGACGCGGGCCGAGAAATGGCTGATCGTCGCCGCAGCGGGCGATGTCGGCGACGGCGAGAAAAGCTGGTATGCGCTGATGCGTCAGGGGTTGGAAAAGGCCGGGATCGAGGCGGCGCAGGGTCTTTCGCCGCAGGTTCAGGCCCTGGGCGAAATCGCGCGCCACAGCCATGCCGAGTGGCCTGCGCCCGCCGCGGCCCGGGTGCGCACGGATCTGGCCCTGGCCGATCTGCCCGACTGGGCGCGCCTGCCCGCGCCGCGCCCGGAGAAGCCTGCGCAGGCGCTGTCGCCCTCGGATCTGGGGGGCGCCAAGGCGCTGCCGGGCGAGGCTGCCTTGCTGGACGAAGAGGCCGCAAAACGCCGTGGCCGCGCGATCCATCTGTTGCTGGAGCATCTGCCGGGCGTGCCGCCGGAGCATTGGCCCGAGCTGGCCGCCGAGCTGCTGCCAGAGCCGGATTCAGCCGAAACAGAGACATATCTGGACGAGGCCACGCGGGTGCTGAGCGCCCCGGCGATGCAGCCCTTTCTGGTGCCCGAGGCGCTGGCAGAGGTGGAGATCACCGCCGCGCTTCCCGAGCTGGGCGGGCGGCGCATCCATGGCATCATCGACCGGCTTGTGATCACAGCCGAGACGGTCGAGGTGCTCGATTACAAATCGAACGCTGTGGTGCCCGCGGATGTGGAGCAGGTGCCCCTGGGTATTGTGCGGCAGATGGCCGCCTATCGCGCGGCGCTGATGCAGATCTATCCCGGCCGGGCGATCCGCTGCACGGTGCTGTGGACCGCCACGGGGGGGGCGATGGTGCTGCCCGACGCACAGCTTGATGCGGCAATCCGCAGCGCTACCCTATCTTGACGGTGCAGGGCGCGCGCCCTACCTTCGCCGCAACCCAATCTTCAGGAGATGCACATGGCTACCGTTGCCGTCACCGATGCGACTTTCGATCAGGAAGTCCGCAAATCCGATATCCCGGTCGTGGTCGATTTCTGGGCCGAATGGTGCGGCCCCTGCCGGATGATCGGCCCCTCGCTCGAGGAGCTGTCGGCGGAAATGGAAGGCAAGATCAAGGTCGTGAAGGTCAACGTCGACGAAAACCCCGACAGCCCGGCCGTTCTGGGCGTGCGCGGGATCCCGGCGCTGTTCCTGTTCAAGGACGGTCAGGTCGTGTCGAACAAGGTCGGCGCCGCGCCGAAAGCCGCGCTGCAGGCCTGGATCGAATCGGCGATCTGATCGCCCGTGAAAGACCGCTGAAAGGGCGCCCTCGGGCGCCCTTTTGCATGGCCGCGGGTTGCAGGGCGCGGCGCGGGCGCTCATATCGGGGCAAACGGAGGATCACGGATGAGCGACGACAAATTCCCCGGCTGGCATGGCACCACGATCATCGGCGTGCGCAGGGGCGGGCGCGTGGTGGTGGCGGGCGACGGGCAGGTGAGCCTGGGCCAGACGGTGATCAAGGGCACGGCGCGCAAGGTGCGGCGGCTGAACCCCGGCGGGCATGAGGTGGTGGCAGGTTTTGCAGGCTCGACCGCGGATGCCTTCACCCTGCTCGAGCGGCTGGAGAAGAAATTGGAGGCCGCGCCCGGGCAGCTGGCGCGCGCCTGTGTCGAGCTAGCCAAGGACTGGCGGATGGACAAATACCTGCGCAACCTCGAGGCGATGCTGATCGTGACCGATGGCGCCGATCTTTATGTGATCACCGGAGCGGGCGATGTGCTCGAGCCCGAACATGACGTGGCGGCGATCGGCTCCGGCGGGAACTATGCGCTGGCCGCCGCGCGCGGGCTGATGGAGACCGACCTCGATGCCGAGGCGGTGACCCGCAAGGCGATGGCGATTGCGGCCGATATCTGCGTTTACACGAATGGCAATCTGACGGTGGAGAGCATCGCGAAATGACCAACCTCACCCCGCGCGAGATCGTCTCGGAACTCGATCGTTTCATCATCGGCCAGTCGGACGCCAAACGCGCCGTCGCGGTCGCCCTGCGCAACCGCTGGCGCCGCAAGCAGCTCGGCCCAGAGCTGCGCGACGAGGTCTACCCCAAGAACATCCTGATGATCGGGCCGACCGGCGTCGGCAAGACCGAGATCAGCCGCCGTCTGGCGAAACTGGCGCGCGCGCCCTTCCTCAAGGTCGAGGCGACGAAATTCACCGAGGTGGGCTATGTCGGCCGCGATGTCGAGCAGATCATCCGCGATCTGACCGATGCCGCGATGATCGAGACGCGTGAGCGGATGCGCGAGGATGTGAAGGCCCGCGCCCACAAGGCCGCCGAGGATCGGGTGGTCGAGGCGATCGCCGGCACCGACGCCCGCGAGGCCACGCGCGAGATGTTCCGCACCAAGCTGCGGGCGGGTGAGCTTGATGACAAGCAGATCGAGATCGAGGTGGCCGATAGCCCCACCGCAACGCCTGCGATGTTCGGCGCGCCGGGGATGGAGCAGCAAATGCAGGGGCTGCAGGATCTGTTCAAGGCCTTCGGTGGCGCGCGGCGCACGCGGCGCAAGATGTCAGTCGCGGAAAGCTATGAGATCCTGATCGGCGAAGAGGCCGACAAGCTTCTGGATGACGAGACGGTCAAGGCCGCGGCGCTGGAGGCGGTGCAGCAAAGCGGCATCGTCTTCATCGATGAAATCGACAAGGTTGCCGCCCGGGCCGAGGCGCGTGGCGCCGACGTCAGCCGCGAGGGGGTGCAACGCGATCTGCTGCCCTTGATCGAGGGCACGACGGTTTCGACGAAATACGGGCCGGTGAAGACCGATCATATCCTCTTCATCGCTTCGGGGGCGTTCCATATCGCCAAACCCTCGGATCTGCTGCCCGAGCTGCAAGGCCGTCTGCCGATCCGGGTCGAGCTGCGCGCGCTGACCGAAGCCGATTTCACCCGCATCCTGACCGAGACCGACAACGCCCTGACGCGCCAATATGCGGCGCTGATGGCGACCGAAGAGGTCGGCGTGACCTTCACCCCCGACGGTATCGCGGCGCTGGCCCGGATTGCGGCCGAGGTGAATGCGCAGATCGAGAATATCGGCGCGCGCAGGCTCTATACCGTCATGGAACGGGTCTTCGAGGAGCTGAGCTTCACCGCCTCCGACCGTGCAGGCGAGGCGGTGACGGTCGATGCGGCCTTCGTAGAGACGCATCTCGGCGATCTGGCGCGCTCGACCGATCTGAGCCGCTACGTCCTCTAAAGGCGGCTGGCGCAGGATCGGGCTTTTGCTATCCTGCGCTCGCCCGGCCCGGAGGTTCCCTTGCGCCGAATCCTGATCGTCTGTGTGATGTTTCTTGCCGCCTGCGCCCCGCGGGGCGAGCTGGGCTTTGCCCAGGCCCCCGAGCCGGGGCGGCCGATCTTCGTCGGCACGACGCGGAATTTCGATCCGGTGACCGGCGATCCGACCGGAACGGACCGTAGCCCCGGACTGGGGCTGGCGCGCTATGATGTGGCGGTGCCGCCCGGTCATCAGCCGGGCCAGATCAGCTATGCCAAGCCCAATCAGCCCCCCGACCCGGCGCGCGATTTCGTGGTGACCGGCCGCGCCCGCTATCCCGAGGCCAAGGCGTTCCGCACCGATCTGGCGCAGGAGATCGCCCGAAATGGCGGCGAGGCGGTGGTCTTCGTGCATGGCTACAACACCAATTTTGCCGAGGGCCTTTATCGGCTGGCGCAGCTTGGGGCGGATTTCGATCTGCCCGGGGTGCTGGTGCATTACGCCTGGCCCTCGCGCGCGCAGGTCATGGGCTATCCCTATGACCGCGATTCGGCCTTGTTCGCGCGCGACGGATTTCAGGAACTGCTCGAGGAACTGCGCCGGGCCGGGGCGCAGCGCATTCTGCTGGTCAGCCATTCGATGGGCGGAGCGCTGACCATGGAAACCCTGCGCCAGATGGCGATTTCCGCCGATTCAGAGACGCTTTCGCGAATTTCCGGGCTGATCCTGATCTCGCCCGATCTGGATGTCGATGTATTCCGTGCGCAGGTTGCCCGGATGCCGAAACTGCCCGAGCCCTTCGTGATCTTCACCTCTCAGAAGGACAAGGCGTTGCGGCTGTCGGGCTGGATCAGCGGCGAACCGGCGCGGCTGGGCAATCTGCAGGATGTCTCGGAGCTGGCCGATATCCGGGTGACCGTGATCGACACCGGCGCCTTCAGCACGCGCGAGGGGCATTTCAACGTGGGCAATTCGCCCGCGTTGATCGCCATGCTGAACCGCTCTGGGCAGGTGGCTGCAGTGTTGGAAGGTGACCGGACCGGGCAGCCGGGGTTGCTGCCGATGGCGGTTCTGACGGTGCAGAATGCAACCCAGATCGTGCTGAAGCCGGTGGTCAATCTGGGCGGCGGCTGATCAGCGGTTGCGCCGCAGATAGACATAATAGGCGCCCGAGCCGCCGTGCTTCAGATGCGCCTCGGTCACCTGCATGACCACGGGGCCCAAGGGCGGCAGCCGCAGCCACTGCGGCACCTGATGGCGCAGAACCCCCTGCCGCTGCGGGATCGGGCCATCATCGAGCCCCTTCTTGCCCTTGCCGGTGATCACCAAAGCGAGCCGCACCCCGCGGTCCTGCGCGTTCAGCAGGAACCGGATCAGTTCCGGATGCGCCTCGGCCAAGGTCATGCCATGCAGGTCGATCCTGGCATCGGGCTCGAGCTTGCCACGGGTCATGTTGCGGTGGGTCTTGCGGTCCATGGCAACCGGCTGGCGCGCCAGATGTTCGGCGATCGAGGGCGCCAGATCGTGACGAAAGGCGAAATCCGGCGCGGATTGACCGATCCGGAAATCGCGCACTTCGGGGCGGGGCTTCAGCTTGGGCGTGGGCGGCGGCGGCGCTTCGGGCTCGGTCTCGGCGGACTGCGGGCGTTTGGCATGGGCATGCTGCACCGTCTTGGCGACGCGCGACCAGAGCTCGCGCTCCTCCGGGGTCAGCTTGCGGCGGCGCGCCATGCCATGCCCGCCCGATCAACCGCCGGTGGCGATCAGCTGCCAGTTCGGATCGGCGCTGCCCATCTGGCGCGCAAAGGTCCACAGATCACGCTGCTTGCGCGGGCTGCGCGGATCGCCCTCGACCACATTGCCCGCCGCGTCGCGCGCCACCGAGATCAGCTCGGCACCGAAGCGCACGGTAATTTCGGCCTGCTGCGTCGCGGGGTCGAATTCTGCCTCGGCCAAAGCCAGCTCGCGCAGGCCCAGAAACTCGGCCTGAACCGTCAGACCACGGGCATTGCGCCCGGTCACGGCCGCTTCGAAGGCATCGCCAACCTCAGCCCCGAGGAACGGCCGCACCTTGTCCAGATCGCCGGTCTCGAAGGCCATCACGATCATTTCATAGGCGCCGCGCGCGCCCTGCAGGAAGTCGGCCACCGAGAAATTCGGCTCGATCCGCTTCATCGCGGCCAGCGCCTCGGCGCTGGGCGAACCCTCGGGCACATGATCGGTGATATCGCGATCGGGGCCACCCTCGATCACCTCGAAGCCGCGGCGCTGGTTCGGCAGAGGCGGAACCTCGGGGCGCGGGGTCGTGTCCTCGAACCCGTCCCGTGTTCCCAGCACGCTGCGCAGGCGCAGGATCAGGAAGACGGCGATCGCCGCGAGAACGACGAGCTGGATGACGGCATTGGACATCGGCAATCCTTGGAAGCGGCGGGCCGTTGCGACCGGCCGGGTTACAATTCGCAGAATGGCACTTATGTATGCGTTGGGCGCGATCAAGTCCACCATCGCCCGAAACCGGACTTCTCTAGACGTGGCAGGATGAAAATGTGGATCTTTGTGGCCTTTCTGGCGGTGCCGATCATCGAGATTGGCCTGTTCATTCAGGTGGGCGGGCTGATCGGGCTCTGGCCGACGCTGGCGATCGTGGTGCTGACGGCGCTTGCGGGCACGGTGCTGGTGCGCAGTCAGGGGGCGCAGGCGCTTGCCGATCTGCGCCGCGCGATGGCCGAGCTTGGCGATCCGACGGCGCCCTTGGCGCATGGGGCGATGATCCTGTTTGCCGGGGCCCTGCTGCTGACGCCGGGATTTTTCACCGATGCCTGCGGGCTTTTGCTGCTGGTGCCGCGGGTGCGTGCCGCGCTGCTGCGCTATCTGGCCAGCCGTGTTCAGGTGGCCAGCTTCACCATGGGCAGCGCCCGTCCCGCCCCGCGCGACCCGTTTGGCGGCGGTCCGGGGGTGATCGACGGCGAATTTCTGGAACTCGACCCGCAATCCGACCCGAAACGCCCGCCGCGCGGCCCCTCGGGCTGGACGCAGGGCTGAGCCTCGGCATTGAGGCGCGCGGCGCGGGATGCTACACCCGTGCCAACTGTCCAATCCGGAGTAAGTGATGACCGACGAAACCAATGGCGCCGCGCCCGCCCAGCCGCAGATGAAGATGCAGATCCTCGCGCAATTCGTGCGCGACATGTCGTTCGAGAATGCGGTGGCGCAGAAGGGCCTGCAATCGGCCGAAGTGCAGCCCGAAATGCAGGTTCAGGTGAGCCTCGATGCCCGCAAGCGCCCGCAGGAGCATCAGTTCGAGGTGATCACCAAGTTCAAGATCACCGCGACCAACAAGGCGACCAATTCGGCGCTCTATCTGCTCGAGGTCGATTACGGCGGCATCTTCCATATCGAAGGCGTGCCGGATGAGCAGATGCACCCGTTCCTGCTGATCGAATGCCCGCGGATGCTGTTCCCCTTCGTGCGGCGGATCGTCTCGGATGTGACCCGCGATGGCGGCTTCCCGCCCTTCAACCTCGATATGGTGGATTTCGTCGCGCTCTATCGTTCCGAACTGGCGCGCCGCGCGGCCGAGCAAAAGCCCGCCGACGTTCCGCTGTCCTGAGCGGTCCCGCGCCGGATGGGCGCGGCAAGCTGCCTCAGGGACGGAATGCCCCGATGACAGGGACGCCGCCGTGCATCATGCTGGCGGCGTTTCAATTTGGACTTGATCATGACCGAACTTATCCCGGCTTGGAGGGGCGACACGCTCGTCCCGGTGGACAAGATGGAGGCGCATCGCGACGGGCTCCGCCACAAGGCGGTGTCGATCTTCGTCGTGGATAGCGACAAGGTCCTGATCCAGCGGCGTGCCGCGGACAAATATCATTCGGCGGGTCTGTGGTCGAATACCTGTTGCACCCATCCCGCCTGGGGTGAGCGCCCCGGAGATTGCGCGGTGCGCCGCCTGCGCGAGGAATTGGGGATCACCGGGCTCTATCCCGCGCATGCCGACCGGCTTGAATATCGCGCCGATGTGGGGGGTGGGCTCGTCGAACATGAGGTCGTCGATATCTATCTGGCCTATGCCCGGCCCGAGATGACTGTGGCCCCCGACCCCGCCGAGGTGTCCGAGGTGCGCTGGATCGGGCTTTACGATCTGGCCGCCGAGGTGCGCCGCCACCCGGAGCGCTTCTCGCAATGGCTCGCGATCTATCTGGCGGGGCATATGGACCGCATCTTCGGCGCGCTCACCCGCGGCTGAGACCGGACCCGGCCGTCGGCCCCGGTCAGCGAAAAACCGCCATGATCGGGTGCGGCAGGTCTGGCCTTTGGCGGGCTTTGCTGCGACTCTGGGCCCATCGGGTTAAAGGGGGGCGGGTGTGGCGCGACTTCGGGCGATCTTGGGCGGTGTGGCTCTGGCTCTCACCTGTGGACAACCGAGTCTGGCCGAAGGCCCGGTGCGTTTCGAGGTCGCGGGCGGGGATGCAGCCCTGTCTGCGCTGCTGAAAACGGTGTCGCTGACCCAGACCGAAATGGCGGCCAAGGCGCCCGATCCGCAGGATGTCTTTGCCGCGGCGCGCGCCGATTATGCGCGCCTTGTCGCGGCGCTTTATGATCGCGGCTATTATGCGGTGCAGGTCTCGATCCGGATGGATGGCCGCGAAGTGGCCGAGATTGCGCCGCTCGACGCCCCGGACCGGGTGCAGAGCGTCGTGATCGAGGTCGATCCGGGGCCGGTTTTCCATTTCTCCCGCGCCGAGATCGCGCCGCTTACCTCCGGGACAACGCTGCCCAAGGGCTTTGCGGCGGGGGCGGTCGCGCCCTCGGGTCTGATTGCCGAAGCGGCGCAGGCCGGGGTTTCGGGCTGGCGCGATGCAGGGCATGCCAAGGCGCGCGTCGCCGATCAGAGCATCGTCGCCGACAACCGCGCGGCCACGCTTGACGCGCGCATTCGTCTTGACCCGGGCCCATCGCTGACCTTCGGCCAGATGCGGATGGCGGGCTATGAGCGACTGCGCCCGAAGCGGCTGGCCGAGATCGCGGGCTTCCCGACCGGCAAGACCTTCTCACCCGAAGAGCTGGACAAGGTCCGCGCGCGCCTGCGCCGCAGCGGCATCTTCAGCTCGGTCACCTTGACGGAATCAGAGACTGTTTCGGCGGGAAACACCCTTGATGCCGATCTGGTCGTGGTCGAGGACAAGAAGCGCCGCCTTGGCTTTGGCGCCGAGCTCGACAGCCTCGATGGCCTGACGCTGAGCGGCTATTGGCTGCACCGCAACCTGTTCCATGGCGGCGAGCGGCTGCGCATCGACGCCGAAATCAGCGGTATCGGCGCCTCGAGCAAGGGCGCGGATTATGCGCTCGGGCTGCGCATCGACCGGCCTGCGACCTTCGATCCCGATACCAACGCCTTCATCGAGACGACCCTGTCGAAGCAGAACGGCGAGGATTACGATCTGAGCGGCTTCGATATCGGCTTCGGGCTGCGGCATATCTTCAATGACCGTCTGGTGGGCGAGACCAAGATCGAGCTTGCTTGGTCGGACGTCGATGACGATGGCGATATTTCCTATTTCCGGCGGCTGGCGCTGCCCAGCACACTGACATGGGATGATCGCGACAATAGCGCCGATGCTACGCGGGGCTATTACGCCGAGGTCGGCCTGACCCCGTTCCTTGGCTTTGCCGGGACCGGCTCGGGCCTGCGCACCACGGCCGATTTGCGCGGCTACAAGGGCTTTGGCGCCGAGGGCCGCTTCGTTCTGGCCGGGCGCGCGCAGATCGGCGCGGTGTTCGGCCCCGATCTGGCGCAGACGCCGCGCGATTATCTCTTCTATTCCGGCGGTGGCGGCACGGTGCGCGGCCAGCCCTATCAGTCGCTCGGCGTCTATGCGCTGCGCAATGGCACGCAGCGCACCGGCGGTATGCGCTTTGCCGCGCTGTCGGGCGAGCTGCGCGCGGGCCTGACTGACACGATCGGGCTTGTCGGGTTCTACGATGCGGGCTTCGTCGGGCTTGACGATTTCTTCGGCGGCGATGGCGATTGGCACGCCGGGGCGGGCATCGGCCTGCGCTATAAAACGGCGATCGGCCCGATCCGGCTTGATGTCGCGGCGCCGGCCGGGGGCGACACCGGCGATGGCGCGCAGATCTATCTTGGTTTGGGGCAGGCCTTCTGATGCGGCATCTTCTTCTGATCCTGACGGTTGTGCTTTGGCCGGCGACGCTGCTCGCGCAAGATCTGCCCGCGCCCGAACCGGCCCCCAGCGCCGAGGAAACCGCGCGCGACCGCGATTACCTGACCGGGCTGATCGAGGATAACCTGTCGGGCGCCGGGCGGCAGATCCGCCTTGACGGGTTCGCCGGGGCGCTGTCCTCGCGCGCGACCTTCAGCCGGATGACGATCGCCGATGACGAGGGCGTCTGGCTGACGATCACCGATGGCGCGCTGGCCTGGAGCCGGGGCGCGCTCTTGACCGGGCGGATCGAGATCGCGGAACTGAGCGCCAAGAGCATCGATCTGGCGCGGCTGCCGGTTGCCGCCGCCGAGGCGGGCGCAACCCCCGAGGTCAAGCCCTTCGCCCTGCCCGATCTGCCGGTCTCGGTGCGGATCGGCAAGCTGCATGCCGATCGGCTGAGCCTTGGTGAGACGGTGCTGGGCGAGGCGCTGGCGGTTTCGCTTGATGGTGCGCTGGATCTGGCGGGCGGTGCGGGGAATGCCAAGCTGAACGTCGCGCGCCTTGACGGACCCCGCGGGCGGGTCGATCTGACCGGGTCTTATGCCAATGCGACCCGGGTCCTGTCGCTCGATCTGTTGCTCGACGAGGCCAAGGGCGGGGTGGCCGCGCGGCTGATCGGCTTGCCGGATGATCCCGCGATCCTGCTTGCCGCCTCGGGCACCGGCCCGCTGTCGAATTTCGCGACCGATATCGTGCTGAGCACCGACGGTGTGCGGCGCGTGACCGGCAAGGTGACGCTGAACGAAACCCCCTCGGCCAAAGGCGGCGCGCCGGTCAAGGGCTTCGATCTGGCGCTTTCGGGCGATATAGACCCGCTTTTGCCCGTGGACTACCGCGGCTTCTTCGGGCCGGAGGCGGCGATTTCCGCAGCCGGCGCGCGGCAAGCCAGCGGGATGCTGGATCTGAGCGCGCTGCGCGTCACCGGCGCCGCGCTCGATCTGCAGGGCTCGGCGCGGATCCTGCCCTCGGGCCTGCCCGAGCGTGCTGATCTGCGGCTGACGATCGCGGCACCCGATGGGGGCGACGTTCTCTTGCCGCTGTCGGGCGATCGGACCTTGCTGCGGCGCGCCGATCTGGTGATGGGGTTTGACGCCGCGAAATCCGATGGTTGGAGGCTCGATGGCCGGATCACGCGGTTGCAACGCGCCGATGCCAGCTTGCTCAGCCTGCGGCTGAGCGGATCGGGCCGGATCGGGCGCCCCGCGGGGGGCGCGCCCACGGTGGGCGGCGCGCTGACCTTCACCGCCAGCGGGATCGACCTGTCGGACCCCGGTCTGGCGGCGGCCGTCGGGCCCTTCGTGACCGGAAAGACTACCTTCTTCTGGCGTCAGGATCGGCCGCTGAATTTCCCGGCCATCGCGGTGATCGGGCGCGGCTATGGGCTGAACGGGCGGCTCGCGATCGACAATCTGGCCGATGGCGTCGATCTGACCGGCGCGGCAACCCTGCGCCATGCCGACATTTCCGCGCTGAGCGGGTTGGCCGCGCGCGATCTGGCGGGGACGGTGACGGGTCAGGTCGAGGGCAGCTATCGCGTGCTGACCGGCGCCTTCGATGCCAGCGCCCAGATCACCGGGCAGGACCTGAGCCTTGATCAGCCCGAGCTTGACGGACTGCTTCGGGGCACGTCCCAGCTTGCGGCTTCAGCCCGGCGCGACGAAACCGGGCTGACCCTGCGGGCGCTGAACGCAACCGCTCGGGCGCTGCAGGTGACCGCGCAGGGCATGATTTCCAGCGAGACCGGCGAGATCACCGCCAAGGCCGCGCTTGCCGATCTGTCGGTTCTGGGCGCCGGCTATCGCGGGCGGATGGATGCGGATGCGGTGCTGAGCATAGCGCAGGGGCTGCGCCACTACAGTCTTGATGCGACGGCCTCGGGGCTGGGCATCGGGCAACCCGAAATCGACACTATTCTGGCGGGACAGAGCCGCCTGACCCTGCGTGCCGAGGATCGCGAGGGGCGGATCGCCCTGCAGCAGCTGAGCCTTGAGAACCCCCAGATCACCGCCAGCGCGCGGGGCACGATCGAGGGCGCCCTGCGCCGGATCGCCCTCTCGGCACGGCTGGCCAATGCGGCCCTGCTGGCGCCGGGCTTCCCCGGGCCGGTGACGGTCGATGGCACGGTGACCGACGATGGCGCCGGCTATCTGGTTGATCTGCGGGGCACTGGGCCGGGTGGCAGTGCGGCGACGGTCGCGGGACGTATGGCCAGCGATTTCGCGACCGCGGACCTCAGCCTGACGGGTCGGGCCGAGACTGCGCTGGCCAATGCCTTCATCGCGCCGCGGTCGATCAACGGACCGCTCAGTTTCGATCTGCGCCTGAACGGCAAACCCGGGCTGCCTGCGCTGTCCGGGCAGGTGATCGCGAATGGCGCGCGGCTGGTGGAGCCGACGCTGGGCCTGAGCCTTGAGGAGATCGCGGCGCGATGAAGGCATTGGCC
>JACXUS010000508.1 GCA_014763785.1 Sphingomonadales bacterium
CCGCATGCAGAGGTGGCGAACCAGCGCCGCCAGCGACACCGCCCCGAGCCGCCCCGTCAGCCAATGCCCGAGCCGCCAGTTCGCGCCGTCCGTCCAGACATCGGTCAGCGCCGGGAAGAAGGGATAGGGCCGCGCGTCCCAGGTCCAGGCGGCGCATTCGGGCACATGCACCATCCGGCCGCCGTAGACCGAGGACACCGGGTTGTTCGCGGCCTCGCCCCACCAGAGGTAGGTCGCCTCGAGATAGGCGCGCTGGATGGCGTCATCGCGCCAGCCCCGCGAGAAATGCGGCGTGAAGCTCTCGGACGACTTCGGATCGAAGAAGACGTTCGGCTGGTTGGTGCCCCGGTCGATGGCCGGACAGCCCAGCTCGGTGAACCAGATCGGCTTCGACTGTGGCGCCCAGGCCGTCGGTGTGCCGCTCTCCACCCCGCCCGGACGGTCGTAATGCGCATTCGACCACCAGGCGCGCAGATCCTTGTAGCGGAACACCCATGGTTTGCCCGCGCCGTCCGTGATCGGCGTGCGAACCTGCGCCGACCGATCCGCCGGGCTGGCATAGAACCAGTCGAAGCCTTCGCCGCCCGCAATGTTCCCCTGCAGGTAGGCCCGGTCGTAGATCGCGGGCCAACCCTCCTGCGCGTCGGCATGCTCGAAGCCGTCGCGCCAGTCGGAGAGCGGCATGTAGTTGTCGATGCCGACGAAATCGATCTCGGGATCGGCCCAGAGCGGATCGAGGTGGAAGAACACGTCGCCCGAGCCGTCGCCCGGCTGGTGCCCGAAGTATTCCGACCAGTCGGCCGCATAGCCGATCCTGGTGCCGGACCCGAGAATCGACCGCACATCCGCGAGCAGGTCCCGGTAGGCCTGCACCGCCGGATAGGTGCTGGCGCCGGAGCGGATCGTCGTCAGCCCCGGCATCTCGGTGCCGATCAGGAACGCATCCACCCCGCCCGCCGCCGCACAGAGATGGGCGTAGTGCAGCACCATGCGGCGCAGACCCCAGTCGCCGGGCGTGCCCGTCCACGAGACAGACTGCCCCGAAACGCTGAAGCTGGCGGGCGTGGCCGCGCCAAACAGCGCCGCGACCTGGCTTGCGGCCGTGGTGGTCTTGTCCACCGTCCCCGCGAAGCCTGCCGCGGGAGAACAGGTGATCCGGCCGCGCCAGGGGAATGTGGGCTGGCCCGTCTCGGCCGCGTTGTCGGAATACGGGTTCGGCAGCGTGTTGCCAGGCGGGACGTCC
>JACXUS010000509.1 GCA_014763785.1 Sphingomonadales bacterium
GGGATAAACAGCATTTGAATGAATTGATCGAGACCGCCCGGACCTGCCATGTTGATCGCCCATTATCTGTTTTCGATGCTGCGCGCATGGATGGGCAGCCATCACCCCGCCAGCGGCGCGGGCGCGACCGGCACACCCAGCGGCCAGACGCAGCAGCCAGGCACGGTGGCCGAACCCGCCGCCCCGGTGGCCCAGCCCGTCACCACCGCGCCGACCGAAACGACGCAGATCGGCCTGGTGATCGAAAGCGCGCTGGGGGCCAGCACCGGCGCCACGGTCGGCGGCCAGACGGCGCCCGGGACCATGGGCAGCGGTGCCGCGGCACCCGCGGCGGGATCGCAGAACGGGTCCCCAAACGGGTCTTCAGGCGGATCGCAGAACGGGTTGGGGGCCACTGCCGCGCTGGGGGGGCTCGGCACCGCGCTCGGCCATGCCGGATCGGCGCAGGCGCTGTCGGTGATCGCCGCCCAGATCGCGGCGCGGCAATCGGGCAGCGCGGACGGACCCTTTCCCGCCTTCGATGACGCGGACCTTGCCGCCCTTGCGGCCCTTGCGGCCGGTCCACGGGACGCCGAGGCCGAAGCCCGCGCCCTGGCCGAGGACAGCGTCTTGCGCCACCGCCGCGAGGAATGGCTGGCCCGGATCACCGAGGCCGCGGGCCCCGGCGGCACAGGCGCGGCCAGCGCCTCCGAGGAGACCGCCGCCCGCGATACGGCGGGCGCGATCTTCGCCGCGCTCTTTGGCGCAACCGGCGCCAGCGCCCCGGCGCAAAGCGCCCCCGCCGCGGCCCATCGCGGCTATGGCGCGGCGCGGGCGCTCTTCGGCTGATCATCGCCCCCTCGAAATCGCGGCACCTGCCTGCTAGACCCGGGTCAGGCCCCGAAGGAACCCGCGATGTCCCGATCCCTGCACCGATCCCTGCCCCGATCCTTGCACCTCCTGACCGCGCGCCCCGGCTTCTGGCTGGCGCTGTTCGCGGCCTATTTCGCGGCGCAGGCGGCGCTACGGGTCACGCTGGGCGACCGGGTGAACATCGACGAGGCCGAGGCGCTGCTCTGGGCCCAGCGGCTCGACTGGGGCTATGGGCCGCAGCCGCCGCTGTATATCTGGGCGCAGAGCGCGGTTTTTGCGCTGACCGGGCCGGGGGTTCTGGGGCTGGCGGTGCTCAAGGCGCTGGTGCTCTGGGGGATCGCAGCCTGTGGTTTTACGCTGGCGCGGCGCTGGGTCGGGCCCGGGCAGGCGG
>JACXUS010000195.1 GCA_014763785.1 Sphingomonadales bacterium
CGCGCCCGCAAGCGGGCGCGCGCGCAACCGCCCCCAAACTATCCACGGGATATTGTGCCCGCGCGGGACTTATCCACGACAAATTGCTTTACAGATGCGCGGCGAGGCCCCACGATATCTTGTAGGGGCGCGCCTGATTTGCGCCGCCCCTAGCCAAATAACCAAGCCGTGGGGGAGCTGCATCCCATCGGCACGAGGCAGACGGGGGCCCGGGCATGTCGCTGAGCGAAGATTATCTCTATGCCGAAGATCTGCATCCGATCGACGTGGTCGAGACGCTGGCCGAAGCCCATGAATGGGATTTCGACCGTGTCGCCGAGGATCAGATCGCGATGTCGGTCGAGGGCCAGTGGCGCACATATTCGATCACCCTCGCCTGGTCCGGTCAGGACGAGACGCTGCGGCTGATCTCGACCTTCGAGATGGACCCGCCCGCCGGGCGCGAGGGCGCGCTCTATGAGCTCTTGAACCGGGTCAACGATCAGTGCTGGACCGGAGCCTTCACCTTCTGGCGCGAGCAACGCCTGATGGTCTGGCGCTATGGCCTCACGCTGGCCGGTGGTCAGGTCACCAGCCCCGAGCAGATCGACCGGCTGATCGGCGCCGCGGTCGTCGTGGCCGAGCGCTTCTATCCGGCGATGCAGCTGACCTGCTGGGGCGACGAGACCCCGGAAGCGGCGATGAAAGTCGCCATTGCCGAGGCCTACGGGCGCGCCTAAGGTGCCCCCCGAAAGGGGCTTCCGATGGACTTTACAGAGATTTCCGCGCGCGGTCTGGTGCTTCTGGGCTGCGGCAAGATGGGCTCGGCGATGCTGGCCGGTTGGCTGCGCGGGGGGCTCGCGCCCTCGGCCGTGCATGTGATCGACCCGCATCCCTCGGACTGGCTGCAATCGACCGGCGTTGCGATCAATGGCGCGCTGCCTGCGGCGCCTGCGGTCGTGCTGATCGCCGTAAAGCCGCAGATGATGGGCGCGGCGCTGCCCACGATTGCCGCGATGGGCGGGGGTCAGACGCTGTTTGTCACCGTTGCCGCGGGCACCACGATTGCCACCTATGAGGGCGTCTTTGGCGCGTCGACGCCCCTGGTGCGCGCCATGCCCAACACCCCCGCCGCGATCGGCCGCGGCATCACCGCCATCGTCGGCAATGCGGCGGCGCGCCCCGCGGACCTCGATCTGGCCGAGGGGCTCTTGTCCGCCGTGGGGCAGGTCGTGCGCCTGCCGTCCGAGGATCAGATGGATGCGGTCACCGCCGTCTCGGGCTCGGGGCCTGCCTATGTCTTTCACCTGATCGAGGCGCTGGCCGCCGCTGGCGTGACCGAGGGGCTCGCGCCGGATCTGGCGATGAAACTGGCCAAAGCGACGGTCGGTGGCGCGGGCCAGCTGGCCGAGGATGCCGCCGAGGACCCGGCGCAGCTGCGCGTCAACGTGACCTCGCCGGGCGGCACCACGGCGGCGGCGCTCGCCGTGCTGATGGACCCAGAGACCGGCTTCCCGGCGCTGCTCGCACGCGCGGTCAAGGCCGCCGCCGACCGCGGGCGGGAGCTCGGCAAATGACCGATCCGGTGACCTTCGACGATTTCCTGAAACTCGATATCCGCGTGGGCAAGATCATCGCGGCCGAGCCTTTCCCCAAGGCGCGCAAGCCCGCCTACAAGCTGGTGATCGACTTCGGCCCCGAGATCGGCACCAAGAAATCCTCGGCCCAGATTACCACGCATTACACCCCCGAGGCCCTGATCGGGCGGCAGGTGATGGCGGTGGTCAACTTCCCGCCGCGCCAGATCGGCCCCTTCATGTCCGAGGTGCTGACCCTCGGCGTGCCCGATGCGGCGGGCGAGGTCGTGCTGATCGCGCCCGGGCAGGACGTTCCGCTGGGCGGGCGGCTCTTCTGATGCGGCTTCTGGTCACGCGCCAGCTGACCCAGCGGGTCGAGACCGAGCTTGCAGGCGAATTCGACGCGACCTTTCGCTGGGAAACCGCGCCGCTCACGCTGGCCGAGGCGCGCGCCGCGCTGGCCGACTATGACGCGATCCTGCCGACGCTGGGCGATGCTTTCGGGGCGGCGGCCTTCGCGGGGCCGGTGCGGGCGAAGATCCTCGCCAATTTCGGGGTGGGTTATAACCACATTGATCTGGCCGCGGCGCGGGCGGCGGGGGTTGTGGTCACCAACACGCCCGGCGCCGTGACCGATGCCAGCGCCGATATCGCGCTGACGCTGATCCTGATGAGCGCGCGCCGCGCGGGTGAGGGCGAGCGGCTGGTGCGCGCGGGCGCCTGGACCGGCTGGCAGCCCACCCAGATGCTGGGGCTGCATGTCACAGGCAAGCGGATCGGCATCATCGGCATGGGGCGGATCGGCCAAGCCATTGCGCGCAGGGCGCATTTCGGCTTTGGCATGCAGGTCAGCTTCTACAACCGCAGCCCGCGGGCGCTGGAATTCCCGGCGGTGCAGACCGATCTGGCAACCGTTCTGGGCGCCGATATCGTGGTGCTGGCGGTGCCCGCAAGCCCCGAGACGCATCACCTGATCGGTGCCGCGGAACTGGCGCAGATGGCGCCGCATGCGCATCTGATCAATATCGCCCGCGGCGATGTCGTCGATGAGGCCGCCCTGATCGCGGCGCTCAAACATCACCGGATCGCCGGCGCGGGGCTTGATGTCTATGAACGCGAGCCCCTCGTGCCGCAGGCGCTGCGCGACCTGCCCAATGTGACGCTCTTACCGCATCTGGGCACCGCGGCGCAGGAGGTGCGCGACGCGATGGGCTTCATGGCGGTCGAAAACCTGCGCGCCTTCCGTGACGGGAAGGTGCCGCCGAACGCGCTCTGAGCGCTTGACCTTTTCCCGTTCCGCCCGGATTTTGGGCAGATATCCGGAGGGGGTCTCATGTTCACTGCCGCCATCACCGGGACCGGGGTCTTCACCCCGCCCGAGGTCATCACCAATGACGATCTGGTCGCGGCGTTCAATGCGCACGCCGACCTCTATAACGCCGAGAATGCCGCGGCGATCGCGGCGGGCGAGGTCGCGCCCAAGGAGCATTCCTCGTCGGAGTTCATCCTGAAGGCCAGCGGCATCGAGCGCCGCTTCGTGATGGATCGCGCGGGCGTTCTGGACCCCGCGCGCATGTATCCGCGCCTGCGCCAGCGCAGCGATGACGAGCCCGGGATCATGGCAGAAATGGCGCTGGACGCCTGCCGCAAGGCGCTCGCGCAGGCCGGCCGCGCGGGGGCGGAGGTCGATCTGGTGATCTGCGCCGCCTCCAACATGGAGCGCGCCTATCCCGCGGTGGCGATCGAGATCCAGCGGCTGCTCGGCGCGGGCGGCTTCGCCTTCGACATGAACGTCGCCTGTTCCTCGGCCACCTTCGGGATTCAGGCCGCGGCCGACATGATCCGCGCGGGCTCGGTCCGGCGCGCGCTGGTGGTCAACCCGGAAATCACCTCGGGGCATCTGGAATGGCGAGACCGCGATTGCCATTTCATCTTCGGCGATGTGGCGACCGCCACGCTGATCGAGCGCGCCGAAGACGCGGCCCGGGGCTTCGCCATCCGCTCGACCCGCTGCGCCACGGAATTTTCCAACAATATCAGGAACAACAACGGTTTCCTGCGCCGCACCCGGCCCGATGGCATGGCCGACCGCCGTGACATGCAGTTCATGCAGGAGGGGCGGAAGGTCTTCAAGGAGGTGCTGCCGCTGGTCGTGGCCCATATCGGCGCGCATCTTGAGGCGGACGGCATCGCGCCCGAGCGGCTGAAGCGGCTCTGGCTGCATCAGGCCAACAAGACGATGAACGATTTCATCGGCCGCAAGGTGCTGGGCCGCGACCCGGCGCCGGGCGAGCAACCGAACATCCTGCAAGATTACGCCAATACCTCCTCGGCCGGGTCGATCATCGCTTTTGACGCCTTCAAGGACGATTTCGCGGCCGGAGAGATGGGCCTGATCTGCAGCTTCGGCGCGGGCTATTCGGTGGGCTCGGTGCTGGTCGAAAAGCTCTGAGACCTGCGCCCGGGCCGGGGGGCGGAGCCTCCGGCGGGAGTATTTCAGCCAAGAAGAAACCGATGGCCTTTTTCTTGGTTCAAATACTCAGGAAACACGGGGTCGGGCGGCGGCGCGGCTGTGTTTCTTCTTGGTCCAAATACTCAAAATCCAACGGCAGGGCCGGGCGCGCGGCTTGGGGATCAGGCCTCGCCCATCGCCTCGCGCCAATGCCTACGGCAGAGGCTGACATAGGTTTCATTGCCGCCGATCTGCACCTGCGCGCCGTCATGCGCGGGGCGCCCGTCGGGGCCGAGCCGCACCACCATCGTGGCCTTCTTGCCGCAATGGCAGATCGTGCGCACCTCGCGCATCTCGTCGGCGAGCGCCAGCAGGGCGGCCGAGCCCGGGAACAGCTGGCCGCGGAAATCGACCCGCAGCCCATAGCACATCACCGGCACGCCGAGGTCATCGACCGCGCGCGCCAGTTGCCAGACCTGAGCCTCGGAGAGGAACTGCGCCTCGTCGATGAAGACGCAGGCGCAGGGGCCCGCGGCGAGCCGAGCCGCGATCAGCCCGAACATGTCGGTGTCGGGGGTGAAGGTCTCGGCCGCGGCGCCGATGCCGATGCGGCTGGCGATCCGCCCCTCACCCGCGCGGGCATCGAGCCGCGCGGTGATCAGCATCGTCTGCATCCCGCGTTCGATATAGTTGTAAGAGGCCTGCAAGAGGTTCGTGCTCTTGCCGGCATTCATCGTCGAATAGTGGAAATACAGCTTGGCCATGGCCGGGGCATAGCCGCGCACGCGGGCCGGGGTCAAGATCGGGTGGGTCAAGATCGGGGGCGCGGCCGTCTCGGTGGAACCTGCATGTCATCCCCGCCTCCCCGGGGCGGGCATACAGGTTCCGGTAACCATCCGGCGGGGAGACCGGACACGGGTTACGCGCCCGAAGGCGTGCGCTGTCCTTGCCGCAATCCATCGTTGACGTGCAGGGGAAAGCGCGGCAGGTATTCCCCGGTTAACGATTATCGCAAGGGGCGTGTCGCATCATGGACGCAATCGGCAGCTATCTGAAAAAGCATAGCGAGGCGCTGGTCAAGGACGTCGGCATCGAGGCTGCGGCCGCGACCTGCGGCAAGTCCAAGGCGACGCTCGGGCGCTATTACTCGCTGGATGCGGAGCATGCCGACCGCTTCATGCCGATCGACGTGGTGGCGCGGCTGGAAAAGGCGGCGCGGCATCCGCATGTGACCCATGCGCTGGCCGAGCTGGCGGGGCTCGAAGTGTCCCTCGATCCGCGCCCGGGGAATGATCAGCAGCGCGGCGGGGTCAATTCCGATGTGGTCGCGCTGAGCCAGCGCTTTGCCGCGTTGATGGCGGAATATCATCAGTCGATCATGGATGGCAAAATCACCGTGAACGAGGCGCGGCGGCTGTTGGCCGAAACCCAGCAGCTGCAGCGCGTGTTGCTCGAAATGAAAATGCACCTCGAGGAAGAGACCGTGCGGCCCTGATCCCGCCTGCCACGGGCCGCTGGCCCGTGGTTTGGTGTCGAGGTCGGGCAGGGGGGCGGGCGCCGGGGTGGCATGCCACCCC
>JACXUS010000510.1 GCA_014763785.1 Sphingomonadales bacterium
GGGTTGATCGGCACCTCCGCCGGGGCCGCCTTGGGGGCGGTGATCGCGATCCAGACGGGGCTTTACGCGATTTTCGCTCTGGCGCTGCCGCTTGCCGCGCTGGCGGGAGCGGGTGTCGCGGTGGCGCTGATCCTGATCCTTGCCGGGCGCGAGGGGCGGGCACTGGTGTTGATCCTCGCGGGTATCGCGGTCTCGGCGCTCGCGGCGGCGGCGACCGCGCTGGTCCTGAACCTTGCGCCCTCGCCGTATGCGGCGGCCGAGATCGTGTTCTGGATGATGGGATCGCTTGCCGATCGCTCGATGACCCATGTGGCGCTGGCGCTGCCCTTCCTGATCGTCGGCGCCGCGATCCTGCTGCGCGCGGGTGCGGGGCTCGATGCGCTGAGCCTGGGCGAGGATGCGGCGGCCTCGATGGGGATCTCATTGAAGAAACTACGGCTTCAGATCGTCTTCGGCACGGCGCTCATGGTCGGCGCGGCGACGGCAGTGGCCGGAGCGATCGGTTTCGTCGGCCTCGTCGTGCCGCACCTGCTGCGCAAGCCCGTGGGGGCGCGCCCGTCGCGGCTGCTTCCCGCCTCTGCGCTTGGCGGGGCGGCGATGCTGACGCTCGCCGATATCGCGACGCGGGTGATCGCGCCCGAGCGTGATCTGAAACTGGGCGTGCTCACCGCGCTGGTGGGCGCACCGTTCTTCCTGTCGATGATCCGCAAGATGGGGCGCGAGGGATGATGCTGGAGCTCGACAACCTCTCCGTCTTGCGCGGCCAGTGCCCGGTAGTCGACAGCGTCTCGGCGCGGGTCGGCGCGGGCGAGTTGATCGGCCTGATCGGTCCGAACGGAGCGGGCAAGACCTCTCTGATGCGCGGCGCGCTTGGGCTGATCGCGGCGAGAGGGCGAAGCTCTCTGGCCGGTCTCGACCCGATGGCACGGGCGCGGGCCGCCGCCTGGCTGCCGCAGGCGCGTGAGATCGCCTGGGGGCTGTCGGTGGCCGAACTGGTGGCGCTGGGGCGGCTGCCGCATGGGCGCGATATGCAGGGGACAGGCGCGGCTGCGGTCGGAGAGGCGCTGCGCCGCATGGGGCTCGAGACCTATCGTGACCGCACGGCCACGCATCTGTCGGGGGGCGAGCAGGCCCAGGTTCTGATCGCCCGCGCCCTCGCGCAGGAAAGCCCGCTGATCCTTGCCGACGAGCCGATCGCGGGGCTCGATCCGGCGGCGCAGATCGCGACGATGGAGGT
>JACXUS010000196.1 GCA_014763785.1 Sphingomonadales bacterium
GCAACAGGCCGGACGCGGGGCCCGGCCTTTGATCTTGGTGCGCCAAGCCTGCGCGGGCGTTGGTCTGCTCGCCCGGCCCGCGCAAGCCTGTGCGGACGTTCGTCGTTTCGGGGGCTCCACAGGAGCCCCCGATCCGGGGCGCGCGGCGCGCGGGCCTTGGCCCGCGCGCCGCGCGCCCCGGACCACTCCTCACCCCATCCGCTCGCTGGCGTAGGAGCCGGGCGAGGCCGGGAAGACCACCGTTTTGTTGCCATTGAGGAAGGCGCGGTGCTGGACATGGGCGTGGATCGCGCGCGCCAGAACCTGCGCCTCGACGTCGCGGCCAAGGCTGACGTAATCGTCGGGCGATTGCGCATGGGTGATGCGCACCGTGTCCTGCTCGATGATCGGGCCTTCGTCCAGATCGGCGGTCACATAGTGGCTGGTCGCGCCGATCAGCTTCACGCCGCGCTCATAGGCCTGTTTGTAGGGGTTGGCGCCCTTGAAGCTGGGCAGGAACGAGTGGTGGATGTTGATGATCCGCCCCGACATCTTCTTGCAGAGCTGATCCGACAGGATCTGCATGTAGCGCGCCAGCACGATCAGTTCCGCGCCCGATTCCTCG
Source organism: Sphingomonadales bacterium (assembly GCA_014763785.1). GTDB lineage: Bacteria > Pseudomonadota > Alphaproteobacteria > Rhodobacterales > Rhodobacteraceae > Rhodobacter. Next base: position 605 of record JACXUS010000196.1, read on the forward strand.
ACCACCGCCATCAGACGGGCCTCGGCCTCGGGCTTGTTCTCCTTGGTCACCTTGATGTGGTGGAACGGGATATCGTGGTTCACCACGACCTTCTGATAGGTCATGTGGTTCGACACGACGCCGACGATTTCGATCGGCAGCGCGCCGATGCGCCAGCGATAGAGCAGGTCGTTCAGGCAGTGGCCGAAGTTCGACACCATCAGCAGGACCTTCATCTTGGCCGTCGCGTCATAGATCGCCCAGTCCATCTCGAAGGTCTCGGCGATCGGGGCAAAGCCCTTGCGCAGCGCCTCGATGGCCGCGCCGGTCTCGGCGGTGAAATGCACCCGCATGAAGAAGCGCTTGGTCAGATCGTCGTCATACTGGTGCGAATCGGTCAGGTTGCAGCCCTGATCGGCCAGATAATTCGCGATCGCGGCCACGATCCCGCGGGTCGTCGGGCATTGCACGGTCAGCACATAGGCGGTCATTCGGGGGTCCTCGTCTGGCGCCCTCGGGCGCGGTGTCCTTGCCTGCACAATCGGGCCCGCGGCCCCCGCGCGCCAGCCGGGAAGCGACGGGGCGGCGGCGAAAAGCGGCGGCACCTGTGTCGCAATCGCGCCGCGCGTTTCCGATAGTGGCGCGGCGGTGCGCTCTGTTTCCCGGGCTTTGACGCGGGCGGGCGCCCGGGTCTATGATCGGGGATCGACACGGAGGGGCGCATGGCAGGCGGCTGGGCACAGGACGGCGCGGTGAACGAACAGATCGAGGCGAGCCTTGCCGACGAGCTGGCGCGCCTGAAGGCGCGCCGCCAGCCGGTCGGCGAAAGCCTGAGCCAGTGCGCCGATTGCGGCGAAGACATCCCGCAGGCGCGCCGCGAGGCCCTGCCCGGCGTCAAGCTCTGCATCGACTGTCAGGGCGAACGCGACGCCCGCCGCCAGACCCGCGGCGGCATCAACCGGCGCGGCTCCAAGGACAGCCAACTGAAGTAACCCGGCGGCGATCTCCCTTGCATCCTCCCCACGCGCGCCTATGTTGGCGGAGTGCGCGGGCGATTGCCGGGCACCGCTATGGAGAGTGGATGCAAGAGCTTGTGTAAAGCGGCCCTCTGACCCGTCAGAGCGCCGAGACACCGAAAGAGCAGCGGGCCGCGATGCGGTCGGCTTTTCGTGCATGTCTGACACAAGAGACTTCCATGAACATTTCCCGAAAGGAACAACGGACCCTGAATGTCCTCGCTTTGGGCGGCCGGATCGAGGTCGAGCGCAGCCCCGGCGGCAAGGTCGTCGATGTGATGTGCGTCACCCGCGACGGCGCGATCCTGAGCGATTGCGCGCTGGAGACCTTCCAACGCCTGCGCCGCCGGCGCCTGATCGAATCCCGCGGCGGGGCGCCCTATCGCATCTCGTATCGCGGGCGGCTGAGCGTGCGCGCGCAGCTTGATAATCAGGGCTGAGGGCAGGGGGCGGGGCGCCGGGCCGGTTGCGGCCGGTCCGGCGGCCTCGGGTCTTGGCTCAGTCGCAGGCCAGTGCGGCGGCGAAGCTCTCGGGGCCGGTGCCCTCGAAGCGGGTCGCCTGGACGATGGTGTCATCCTCTGCGTCAAACTCGAGCCGCAGCACCGCGCGCCAATCCATCGTCGCCAGCACCACGCCGGTCGGCTGATCGGGGCAGTAACGCATGCCGCCGACCGTATCGGCCGCGCCAAGCCGGTGGTTGGTCACGCCGCGATAGAGCACCCGGGCCGCATAGGGCGGCCGGTCGTCCGGCGCGCCGACGGGGCCCGTGGGGCCATAAACGACCAGATCGCCCAGCAGATGCGGGCGGTCGATGACGAGGGGAAATACGCTTCGGGGCCCCTCTTGGGAGGCATTTTCCCAGCTGACCTGTCCGACCAGAGAGAGCCAGCGATGTGGCTGGCCGATCCAGTCGCTGAACGGCCGGCCCTTGCCCTGTCCGTCGAATTCAACCACGCGCGATCCCTTGGTCAGGCTGCTCTCGACGGCGAAAACGGTGCCCGCGCAGGCTCTGGGCAGGGGCCGAGGTCCCTCGAAGACCGCGCCTTCGAGGGGGGCGACGGTGACGGTCTGGCCGTTGTGGCTATAGCGCAGATGCGCCCATTCGCCGTTTGCCACCGCGCCATGGCCATAGGCCGGGCTCGGGTCGGCATAGGCCGCATCCCTGATCGAGACGCCGACGAGGCACAGCCCGGCCCGCGCAGCCCCTGCGTCCAGCGCGCCCAGCAGCAGCCCCAGCATCAGCGCCGGGACCAATGCGGCGCGCGGGCCCCGCATCAGATCTGCTTCTCGGGGATATGCACGACGAGCCCATCGAGATCGGGCGTCACCTTGATCTGGCAGGTCAGGCGCGATTTCACCGGATCGGGAGCCCATGCGAAATCCAGCATATCCTCTTCCATCGTGTCCTTCGCCGGCACCCGGTCGATCCAGGCCTCATCCAGATAGACATGGCAGGTCGAGCAGGCGCAGGCGCCGCCGCAATCGGCGTCGATGCCCGGCACGCCATTGTCGCGCGCGCCTTCCATGACGGTCATCCCGGGCTTCACGTCGATCTCGTGACGGGTGCCGTTGAATTCGACATAGGTGATTTTCGCCATTTCTCGGGGCCTCTTCATCGCTGAATTCCGTGCCGGTCGCCGCCGGACGAAACCGATCTAAGCCTCTTTGCCCAGTTTGACCAGAGGGGGGCGGCCGGGGATTGCCGCGCGGCGCGATTGCGCTAATCTCGCGGGCAGGCAGGCAAAGGAGCAGCGCGTGAGCCATGATACCTCATCGACCCGCAGGGCCGGGCGCGTGGCACTGGTGTTCACGGGTCTCCTTGCGCTTGCGGGATGTCAGGAAGAGACCGCGTCGCAAGGCAAGCCCTCCCGTCCGCCCGCACAGACGCTTTCCGAGGTGCTGATGGAACGCAAACCCGCCGATGACGCGCAGGGCTGTTATGCCGAGCTGAAAGCGCCCGCGACGGTGGAGACGGTGACCGAACAGGTGCTGGCCCGCCCCGAAACGACCGATCCCGCGACCGGCGTGAAAACCCCCGCGCTCTATCGCACCGAGACCAACCACCGCATCGTCAAGGGCGGCGAGGCGATGTGGTTCCGCGTCCCCTGCGAGGCCGAGATGACCCCCGATTTCATCGCCACGCTGCAACGCGCCCTGGCGGCGCGCGCGCTCTATTTCGGGCCGGTCACCGGCGAGATGGATGCCGCGACCCAGGGCGCGGTGCGCGCCTATCAGGCGCCGCGCGGCTTGCTCAGCCCGGTGCTGAGCTATCGCGCAGCGCAGGAACTGGGCCTGATCGTCTGGGTGGAGAAGTAAAAAGGCGCCCCAAGGGGCGCCTTTTGCATTTTCTGTCAGGGGTTTGTCGGGTCACTCGACCGGCAGGGCGACAAACCGCGGCTCGGACCCGCGGCGGATCAGCAAGAGCACCGATTTGCGACCGCCGTCCTTGGCCTCGGCGATCCGCGCTTCGAGATCCTCGATCGAGCCGACCGGTTGTTGCCCCGCCTCGACGATCAGATCGCCGGTGCGCAGCCCCTTGTCATAGGCCGCGCTCTCTTCGCCGATATCCTTGACCACCAGCCCCGCGCTGCCCGCGCTCAGGCCCATCTCGGTCGCCAGCTCCGAGGTGAGCGGGGTCACGGTCATGCCCAGAACCTCTTTTTCAAGCTCCTGGGGCTTCGTCACCGCGGCGGGGATCGCCTCGCCCTCGGCCAGCTCGCGCCGCCCGAGCGTGACCAGCAGCGTTTCGGATTTGCCATTGCGCAGCACGGTCACCCGCACCGCCTGACCGACCGGCGCATCGGCCACCCGCCGCGACAGATCGCGCGAGCTTTTCACCTCGCCGCCGTCGAAACTGGTGATCACATCGCCCGCGAGGATGCCCGCATCCTTGGCCGGACCGTCGGGCACTTCGGAAACCATCGCGCCCTCGGCCTTGGCCAGACCCATCGCCTCGGCCATGTCTTCGGTCACGTCCTGGATCTTGACGCCAAGCCAGCCGCGCCGGGTCTCGCCATATTCCTTGAGCTGCGCGACCACCTTCGAGACCACATTCGAGGCCATCGAGAAGCCGATCCCGATCGAGCCGCCATTGGGCGACAGGATCGCGGTGTTCACGCCGATCACCTCGCCCGCCATGTCGAACAAGGGCCCGCCCGAGTTGCCGCGGTTGATCGCCGCATCGGTCTGCAGGTAATCGTCATAGGTGCCCGAAAGCTCGCGGTTGCGCGCCGAGACGATGCCCGCCGAGACCGAGAAACCCTGCCCCAGCGGGTTGCCCATCGCCATCACCCAGTCGCCGACCCGCGTCTGATCGCTGTCGCCGAAGGTGACGAAGGGCAGCGGCTTGTCGCTGTCGACCTTGAGGAGCGCGATATCGGTCTTGGGGTCGGTGCCGATCAGCTTGGCATCGAGCTTCTGGCCGCCGAAGAACTCGATCTGGATCTCGTCGGCGCCCTCGATCACATGGTTGTTGGTGACGATATAGCCGTCCTCGCTGATCACGAAGCCCGACCCCAGCGCATTTGAGCGCTGCGGCTGGCGCGGGGTCGGGCCGTTGGGCAGGCCGAAATCGCGGAACAGGTCGGAGAAGGGCGAGCCCTCGGGGAATTGCGGCATGCCCCGGGCGGGGGCCGCAACCGTGGTCGTGGTGGTGATCATCACGACCGAGGGGCTGACCTGCTCGGCGAGATCGGCAAAGCTGTCGGGGGCGGCGCGTGCCTCCGAGGGCGCGGCTGGCACCAGCGCCAGCGGCGTGGCCAGCATCGCCGCGGCCAGCGCCGCGCTGAGCAGGCGATTGAGGCCCGCGCGGGCAACCGGGCGCCGGTCGAGGGCGCGCTGAAGGGCCGGGGGGGTGGTCAATTGGGCGGATGTTGTCATGCTTGGCTCCCGTTCGTGCGGCTGCGCAGCGCCTGCGCCACCATGTCCTCCGATAAATACCTTAGACCCATCGCAGGCAAATGAAAGCCCGTCGCAC
>JACXUS010000511.1 GCA_014763785.1 Sphingomonadales bacterium
CAGCGCCACCAGCAATTCATCGAGATTGCCCATCAGCGCCCGATAGCCGCCGCCCGCGATATAGAGGTTCGCGGCATTGAGATAGACGACATGCCCGGCCTTGGCGGCCTTGGTCCCAGCCACCAGCGGGTTGTCGAGCGTCTCGCGCGCCGAGGCGCCCTTGGCCCCGACAGCCGCCCCGCGATCGACCACGATCAGCCAATCGGGATCAACCTCGGCGATGAATTCAAACGAAATCGCATCGCCATGCGTCTCGGGCACGAGCGCGGGATAGGCCTCGGGCAGGCCGACCGTCTCATGGATCCAGCCAAAGCGCGAGCCGCGGCCATAGGCCGAGACCTTGGGCCCGTTGGTCAGCACGATCAGCGCATCGCCCTTGCCCGCCGCCGCCGCACGCACCGCGTCGATCCTGGCATCAAGCGCTTCCTGCAACGCAGCCGCCTCGGCTTCGCGGCCGAAAAGCTGGCCATAGGCCGCAAGCCGCGCGCGGGCATCGGCCACAACATCGGTGCCGATGGTCATGTCGATCGTGGGCCCCACCTGCGACAGCGCATCATATTGCGCAACCGACCGGCCGCCCGCGATGATCAGATCGGGCGCAAGACCCGAGAGCGCCTCGAGATCGGGCTCGAAAAGCGTGCCAACGGGCGTGGCCGCGCCGCGATCCAGATACTCGACATAGAGCTTCTCGGGCACGCCCACCGGCGCGACACCCAGCGCGCCCAGCGTGTCGATTGCGGCCACATCATAGGCCACGACCCGCTGCGGCGCGGCCTCCAGGCTGACCGGCCCGCGGGCGGTCATGATCTCGACCGGATCGGCCAGAACCGGCGCCGCAACCAGACACAGCACCGCAGCCAATGTGATCGGCTTCATCCTCATCTCCTTCGGCTGATGGCGTGGCTGGGTCTGGCTTCGCCCTGACCGAGCCCTAGCCCCTTGTCAGCCACTTGGCCAGCCGATAGTTTATGAAAAAACTCAGGATCAAGAAATGTTCATCACAACTGCCACTTACCCGACCCAGCATGGCGCGAAATACATCGCCCAGCTGTGCAAGCATTTCGGCCGCAAGGTCGAGGTGGAGTTCGATGATCTCGAAGGCCGGGCGGCACTGCCCTCGGGTGCGCTGGGGCAGTGTCCCAGCACATGGTGTAGGAGGCCGCGCGCGGAGCCTTTGGCGTAGCGCAGCGCGCGGCCGTTGGTGACGCTGGCGGTCACCGTCGATCT
>JACXUS010000197.1 GCA_014763785.1 Sphingomonadales bacterium
GCTTCGCGCAACTCCGTCACCGGTCGGGCACGGCCGTGCACCACCACCGAACGGTAGTTGACCGAGTTGTGGAACGCCGAACGGGCGACGACGAGGCCGTCGATGATGGTCACCGTCATCGTCACCGGCGCGCCCTCCGGCAGCGCCTTGACGATCCGCGCCGCGCTTGCCCCATGGATGTAGATGGTCTCGCCATCGCGGCCATAGGCCATCGGGATCACCATGGGCCGGTCCTCGCTGATGAAGCCGACATGGCCGACCATGCCGGCATCCAGCACCGCATGGACGGCATCCCGGTCGTAGTCGGCGCGCAGGCCGTTGCGGATCCTCGCGTGGCGGGGCAGGGACTTCGGGTCGAAAACAGCGTCGTTCATGGCAGGTGTCTGTCCGGTTGGGTCTCAGCGAAGCGGGCTTTTCGCGTGTGATCAGGATGTGCTATCGACTGGAGCCTTGCCAGAGCCACTCCTGCGCAAAATGAGAGGTCCAGTTGCTCGACGCCCTGATCACTCTCGACCGCACATCGCCGCGCAGCCTGCCGCAGCCCCCGAGGATGCGGTTGCGGTTGCGGACGAGGATGAGGCCGCGCCGCTGGCGCTGGCCGACCACGATCCGGGCGCCGAATCGGAGGATTTCGGCTATGATCTGGATATTTCCGGCCCGCTGAGCGCCGCGGATATCGACGCGCTGGCGGACGAGGGCGCTGAAGCCGAGCGTCTGGCTGCGGAAGAAGATGCTCGGGCCGAGGCCGAGCGTCTGGCCGCCGAGGAAGCCGCACGGATTGAAGCCGAACGTCTGGCCGCGGAAGAAGCTGCACGGATTGAAGCCGAGCGTCTGGCCGCGGAGGAAGCCGCACGGGCCGAGGCCGAGCGCCTGGCCGCGGAGGAAGCCGCACGGGCCGAAGCCGAACGTCTGGCCGCCGAAGACGCCGCGCGGGCCGACGAAGATCGTCTGGCGGAGGAACAGGCCGAGCGCGTGCGCCGTCGTCAGCGGCGCCGTGCCGAGCGTGCGGCGGCGGCTGAGGCCGCGCGGGCTGCGGCCGAGGCTGCCCCAGAAGCTGCCCCGGAAGCTGCGCACGAGTCGGAGCCCCCGACTGCTGCCCTCGAGATCGAAGACACCGACCTCCCTGACGCCGCGATCCACGAGGTCGGGACGGACGTCCCCTCGGCGGAGCCCGAGACCGCCCCGCAGGCCGCGACCCCCGAAATGGCGATCTCCGAAACGGCGACTTCTGACACGGCTGAGGCGGAGGCCCAGCCCGAGGATGCCGATGCCGCCGGCCCCGATGCCGTCGGCCCCGATGCCGACACGCTGTCTTCGGTTCTGGCCGCACTCGCGCCAGAGAGCGCCCCCAAAACTCCCGATCTGTCGGCCGCTGACCCCGCCGATACGATCGAAGCGACCGATGCGGCGGTTCTGGCCGCGCTGGCCGCCGCGCTGCCCGCGACCGAAGCCCCGGAGGCGCCCGAAAGCGCCGCCGATGCCGCTCCGGACGCGGCGAGCGACGCCGAACCGCCGACCGATACCCCGACCGACACCCCGGCCGAAGCCGGTGAAGAACTGCTCTTTGAACCCGTCGAACCGATCCGCCCGCAGCGCCCGCTGATCCGCGCGCGGGTGATCAAGGTGCGCCGCCCCGACGCCACGCCCCAGCCGGTCCCGGCGGCGGTCACTGAGGACCAGACCGGCGCCGAGGACGAGACGGGCGCCGATGAGGCCGCATCGCTCGGCCCGAGCGGGCTCAGCCCCGAGCAGGAAGCCGAACTGATGGCCGAACTGGCGGCGCTGGAAAGCGACCTGCCGGGCGAAGCCGACACCCCTTCGGCGCGCGGGCTCGATGACGAGATCGACAGCGCGGTGACCGAGCTCTACGCGCTGGAGGCCGAGGCGCTGGACCCGGCGCCCCGGATCACGCGTGCACAGACCGAGCCCGAAGACGCGGAGATCGTCGAGGATCTGGAAGCGGCCCTCGCGGCGGATCTGGATCTCGGGGCCGAAACGGAGCAGGCCGCGGCGGCACAGGACGCGCCCATGGTGGCCGATGCCGCGCCGACCGAGGCCCTGATCGCCGCCGCGATGGGGACCGAAGCCGAGAGCGCCGAGCCCGAAATCGCTGAGCCCGAGATCGCCGAAGACGCGGCGGCCGAGGCCGAGACCGGCGATATCCTGGGCCTCGCACCGCAGGATGCGGGCATCGACGCCGCGATCACGCCGACCGAAACCGCTGCCGATCCCGCCCCGGCAGAGGCCCCGGAAGAGGCTGCCGAAGCCGCCGCGCCCGCGCTCGCACCCGATGTCTTCGTGCTTCGGCCCGCGACCCGCGCCGATGCCGATGCCGATGCCGAAAACGAAGCCGCGCCGGCCGAGCCCAAGCCCGCCACACCCGAGCCCGAGGCCCGCGCCGCGCAATCGGCCGAGGATGACCTGTCGCGGCTGATGTCCAAGGCCGATGAGGCGATGTCGGGCAGCGAAAGCCGCCGCCGGTTCTCGGCGATCGCGCATCTCAAGGCGGCCGTTGCGGCGACCGTGGCCGACCGGCTCTCGCGCGGGAAGGACGCCGATGCCGCCGATGAAACGCAGCCATTCCGCGACGATCTGAGCCAGGCGGTGCGGCCGCGCCGTCCGGTCGCGCTGGGCGCGGGCACCACCCGCCGCCCGGAACAGATCGAACCGCGGCCCGCGCCGCTGATTCTGGTCTCGGAACAGCGCGTCGACCGCAGCGAGGGCGCGCCCGCCGTCGCCCCGCAAGTGGTGCGCCCGCGCCGGATCACCGCCTCGCAGGTGCTGAGCACCGAGGACACGGCCGAGGACGATGCCGCGGAAGAACTCGCGCCGCTCGCCCCCGCCGAAGCGGCAAGCTTCGCCGACTATGCCGAGGCGCAGGGCGCGCTGGGGCTGGCCGATCTGCTCGAGGCCGCCGCCGCCTATACCGCGCAGGTCGAAGGCCGGCCGCATTTCTCGCCGCCGCAGATCCTCAAGAAGGTCGCCGCGGTCGACGAGGCCACCACCCCCGAGGAGCGCCTGCAGGTCTTTGGCAAGCTCTTGCGTCAGGGCAAGATCGCCAAGGTCAAGCGCGGCCAATATGCGATCACCGAGGCCAGCCGCTACTATGCGCGCCGCGCCTGAGGGCGCCGCAGGCCACCGGCAAACAGCATCGAGGCGGAGGGGGAAACCCCTCCGTTTTGCTTAGGTATCAGGGTCTTGCGGGGGGATCTTCGCATCGGGGTCGGGCTGGCCCACGCCCAGAAATATGGGCTTGAGCGGCACGATCCAGATCACCCCCAGCACGACGAAGACCGCGAATTCGGCCCAGAGCGGCAGACGGCCAAAGCGCGTGTAAAGCCAGCCGGTCAGGACCAGGGCGGCGGCGATATAGGCCGGCAGCCCCAGCGTCAGCACCAGAAGCGACAGGCGACGGCGGGTGGTATAGCTCAGGCTCATCAGGGCTCCTTGGCGGGGTGGGTCTTTGGGGGGAATATGGGGCCCGCGACCGGATCGGCCAGAGGCGTTTGCGCCAAGCGGCGCCCGCGCGGGCGCGGAATGCGGGCCGCGGCGCGGGCGATCCGCGCGCCCCAGCGCGGCAGGCCGCGTTCGGCGCCGCCGCGGCGCACCGGGCCAAAGCACAGCACCCGCACCGGAGCGAAGCCGACGAAGCCCAGCACCTGACGCCGCAGCCGCCGCCCGATCGGAAAGCCCCAGAGCCAGCGCAGCACCACGGGCGGCGTGTCCATCGTCACCAGCAGATCCGCGCTGCGCCCCGACAGCAGCCGGTCCCACCATGGATCGTCGCGATGATAGGCAAAGGCCCGCCCCGGCAGCAGCACCCGGGTCAGCACATCGCTGACCAGCGCGGGCTCGGCCCCCCACCACATCGGAAAGGCCAGATCGAGGTGATCGCAGGCCTGCATCGCGGCCCAAAGCCGCTCCAGATCGGGCTCGGCCGCGGGCAGGGCGGCATAATCGTGCAGCGCATGCGGGGCAAACCGCAGATCGCGCAGCGCGATCCGGGTGAGTTCGGTGCCTGCGGGCAGGGCGGCGGCGTAAAGATCGAGCAGATGCGCGCTCAGCCGATCCGCGCCGGGGTGGCCATCGATCAAAAGGCAGTGCATCGACCCCCCTTTGCCCCGCCCCGGGGCCGGCCGGCGCGTCCGGCAAACCCGGGCGCGCCGCTCCGCTGTGATCCGCCGGACCTCAATCCTCGAAAGGATCGGTCACGAGGATCGTATCATCGCGCTCGGGGCTGGTCGAGAGCATCGCCACCGGGCAGCCGATCAGCTCTTCGATGCGGCGGACGTATTTCACCGCAGCCCCCGGCAGATCGGCCCAGGACCGCGCCCCTTCGGTCGATTGCGCCCAGCCCTCGACCTCTTCATAGATCGGTTTGCAGCGCGCCTGTGCCTCGGCGGCAGTGGGCAGAAAGTCGAGCACCGCGCCATCCAGATCGTAGCCGGTGCAGATGCGGATCGTCTCGAACCCGTCGAGCACGTCGAGTTTCGTCAGCGCGATGCCGTTGATCCCCGAGATCGCGCAGGTTTGCCGCACCAGCGCCGCATCGAACCAGCCGCAGCGGCGCTTGCGCCCGGTGACGGTGCCGAATTCGCGGCCGCGCTCGCCCAGACGCTCGCCGTCGGCATCCTTCAGCTCGGTCGGGAAGGGGCCTTCGCCGACGCGGGTGGTATAGGCCTTGACGATGCCCAGAACGAAGTCGATCGCATTGGGGCCCATGCCGACACCGGTCGCGGCCTGACCCGCGATCACGTTCGAGGAGGTGACATAGGGATAGGTGCCGAAGTCGATATCCAGAAGCGAGCCCTGCGCCCCCTCGAAAAGGATGCGTTTGCCCGCGCGGCGCATCTCGTTCATCACCTTCCAGACGGGGGCGGCATATTGCAGCACCTCGGGGGCGATGGCGTTGAGCGCCTCGATCAGCGCGGCGCGGTCGATGGGCGGCAGGCCCAGACCCGCGCGCAAGGCATTGTGATGCACCAGCGCCCGGTCCACGCGGGTTTCGAGCGTCGCCGGATCGGCGAGATCGGCGACCCGGATCACCCGGCGGCCGACTTTATCCTCGTAGCAGGGGCCGATGCCGCGGCCGGTGGTGCCGATCTTGGCATTGCTGCCCGAGGCCTGTTCCTCGCGGGCGCGGTCGAGTTCGCCATGGAACGGCAGGATCAGCGGCGTGTTTTCCGCGATCATCAGCGTCTCGGGCGAGATTTCGACGCCCTGTTCGCGGATCTTGGCGATTTCGCCGACCAGATGCCACGGGTCGAGCACGACGCCATTGCCGATCACCGAGAGCTTGCCGCCGCGCACCACGCCCGAGGGCAGCGCGTTCAGCTTGTAGACCTTGCCGTCGATGACGAGCGTGTGGCCCGCGTTGTGACCGCCCTGGAAGCGCGCGATCACATCGGCGCGTTCGCTCAGCCAGTCCACGATCTTGCCCTTGCCCTCGTCGCCCCATTGGGCGCCGACCACCACGACATTGGCCATGTCTCTCTCCTCGGAGGTTGCAAAACCGCGCGACATATAGC
>JACXUS010000198.1 GCA_014763785.1 Sphingomonadales bacterium
GGGCGACCCGCTGTCGCCCGCAGCCCTGCTGCGGGCGATCCGCGGGGCGCAAGCGCGGGGCATGGCGACCGAGGAAATCGCGCTGGGCTTTCACCTGTGGCTGGCCGAGGCCTTCGCCGCCCCCGCCCGGGCCCTTGTCGAGAGCGGCCGCGCGCAGGCCGTCGCGCTCTCGGGGGGGTGCTTCCAGAACGCTTTGCTGCAGGATCTGACCTGCGCGGCGCTGCGGGGCCTGCCCGTTCTGACCCACCGCGAGGTGCCCGCGAATGACGGCGGCCTTGCGCTGGGCCAAGCGGTGATCGCTGCAGCGCAGTCGGAAAGCGGCTGACCAGCGAAGGCGCGCAACTGGCTGGCAGCTTGCCGCCCCTTGTTGTGCCATTTTCTGTAACGACCTGAAAAGACGAAATAAATTTACCTGCGACATTCTGTCGATTCCCTGTCCCGACGCGCCCGGCAGGCGGCATACCTTGGGATACCACGCCGCGTGCCGCCCCCCGAGGTGCCGCCGCAGCCAGGCCAGGGAGGGACTTTTGGGACAGATCGAAACCTTCTATGACGTCATGCGCCGTCAGGGGATCACCCGGCGCAGCTTCATGAAATATTGCTCGCTGACGGCGGCGGCGCTGGGCCTTGGGCCCGCCTTCGTGCCGAAGATCGCCCATGCGATGGAAACCAAGCCGCGCACGCCGGTGATCTGGGTCCATGGGCTCGAATGCACCTGCTGCTCGGAAAGCTTCATCCGCTCGGCCCATCCGCTGGCCAAGGATGTCGTGCTGTCGATGATCTCGCTCGATTATGACGACACGCTGATGGCCGCCGCGGGCCATGCCGCCGAAGCCGCCTTTGAAGAGACCATCCAGAAATACAAGGGCAACTACATCCTTGCGGTCGAGGGCAACCCGCCCATGAACGAAGACGGGATGTATTGCATCACCGGCGGCAAACCCTTCGTGGAAAAGCTGCGCCACGCCGCCAAGGATGCGAAAGCCATCATCAGCTGGGGCGCCTGCGCGTCCTATGGCTGCGTGCAGGCCGCCGCGCCGAACCCGACCCGCGCGACGCCCGTGCACAAGGTGATCCTGGACAAGCCGATCATCAAGGTCCCCGGCTGCCCGCCGATCGCCGAGGTGATGACCGGCGTCATCACCTATATGCTGACCTTCGACCGCTTCCCGGAACTGGACCGCCAAGGCCGCCCGGCGATGTTCTACGGCCAGCGCATCCATGACAAATGCTATCGCCGCCCGCATTTCGACGCGGGCCAGTTCGTCGAGCACTGGGACGACGAGAACGCGCGCAAGGGCTATTGCCTGTATAAAATGGGCTGCAAGGGCCCGACCACCTACAACGCCTGCTCGACCGTGCGCTGGAACGAGGGCGTGAGCTTCCCGATCCAGTCGGGCCACGGCTGCATCGGCTGTTCGGAAGACGGCTTCTGGGATCAGGGCAGCTTCTATGACCGCCTGACCAACATCAAGCAATTCGGGATCGAGGCGACCGCCGACAAGATCGGCATGACCGCGGCGGGCGCCGTCGGCGGCGCCGTGGCGGTGCATGCCGCGATCTCTGCGCTCAAGCGCGCCCAGAAAAAGACCGAGGAGGCCTGATCCATGACCGTGCTGAACACCCCGAACGGCTTTGCCATGGACAATTCCGGGCGTCGGATCGTCGTCGACCCGGTCACCCGGATCGAAGGCCACATGCGCTGCGAGGTCAACGTTGACGAGAACAACGTGATCCGCAACGCGGTCTCGACCGGCACGATGTGGCGCGGGCTCGAGGTCATCCTGAAGGGCCGCGATCCGCGCGACGCCTGGGCCTTCACCGAGCGTATCTGCGGCGTCTGCACCGGCACCCACGCGCTGACCTCGGTGCGGGCGGTGGAAGATGCGCTGGGCATTTCGATCCCCGACAACGCCAACAGCATCCGCAACATCATGCAGCTCGCGCTGCAGATCCACGACCATGTGGTGCATTTCTATCACCTGCATGCTCTGGACTGGGTGAACCCGATCAACGCTTTGCGCGCCGATCCCAAGGCCACCTCCGAGCTGCAGCAAATGGTCAGCCCGAGCCACCCGCTGTCCTCCCCCGGCTATTTCCGCGACGTGCAAAACCGTCTGAAGAAATTCGTCGAAAGCGGGCAGCTCGGGCTGTTCAAGAACGGCTATTGGGACAATCCGGCCTATCTGCTGCCGCCCGAAGCCGATCTGATGGCGACCACGCACTATCTGGAAGCGCTTGATCTGCAAAAGGAAATCGTCAAGGTCCACACGATTTTCGGCGGCAAGAACCCGCATCCGAACTGGCTGGTGGGCGGCGTTCCCTGCCCGATCAACGTCCATTCCACGGGCGCGGTCGGCGCGATCAACATGGAACGGCTGAACCTCGTCAGCTCGATCATCGACCTGTGCCAAGACTTCAACCGCAACGTCTATGTGCCCGATGTGATCGCCATCGGCGGCTTCTACAAGAACTGGCTCTATGGCGGGGGGCTCTCGTCCAAGGCCTGTCTGGCCTATGGCGATATTCCCGAAAACCCCAATGATTTCAGCGCGGAACAGCTGCACCTGCCGCGCGGCGCGATCATCAACGGCAACCTCAACGAGGTCCATGACGTCGATGTGCGCGACCCCGAACAGGTGCAGGAATTCGTCGATCACAGCTGGTACACCTATGGCGAGCCGGGCCGCGGCCTGCACCCCTGGGATGGCGTGACCGAGCCGAAATTCGAGCTTGGCCCCAATGCCAAGGGCACGAAGACCAACATCGAGGAGCTGGACGAGGCCGCGAAATACAGCTGGATCAAGGCGCCGCGCTGGAAGGGCCATGCGATGGAGGTGGGTCCGCTCGCCCGCTATATCGTCGGCTACGCCAAGGGCCATGAAGACATCAAGAACCAGGTCGATGGCCTTCTGCGCACGATGAACCTGCCGGTTTCGGCGCTGTTCTCGACGCTGGGCCGCACCGCGGCGCGCGCGCTCGAGAGCGAATATTGCGGGCGCCTGCAGAAGCATTTCTTCGACAAGCTGGTCACCAATATCAAGAATGGCGATGAAAACACCGCCAATATCGAGAAATGGGACCCCTCGACCTGGCCGAAAGAGGCCAAGGGCGTCGGCATGACCGAGGCCCCGCGCGGCGCGCTTGGCCACTGGATCAAGATCAAGGACGGCCGCATCGAGAACTATCAATGCGTCGTGCCGACCACGTGGAATGGCAGCCCCCGCGACACCAAGGGCACTATCGGCGCCTTCGAGGCAAGCCTGATGGACACCAAGATGGAGCGCCCCGAAGAGCCGGTCGAGATCCTGCGCACGCTGCACAGCTTCGACCCGTGCCTTGCCTGTTCGACCCATGTCATGGCGCCCGACGGGCACGAGCTGACGCGCGTCAAGGTGCGCTGATGGGACGGCATCACACGGCAGGGGAGGGCCGGACATGAGCGACAAGATCTTTCACCCCGCGCGCGAGAGCCACGAGATCTTCAAGGCCTCGCGGCTGACCGGGGATGCCACGCTCGAGGATCTCGACTCGATCCGCAAGCGCACCTCGGTCTATGTCTACGAGGCGCCGGTGCGGCTCTGGCACTGGATCAACGCGGCCTGCATCACGGTGCTGATCGTGACGGGCTATTTCATCGGGCGGCCCTTGCCCTCGATGCAGATCGCCGAGGCCTATGACCAGTTCGTGATGGGCTATATCCGCTTTGCGCATTTCGCCGCGGCGCAGGTGCTGACGGTGGGGTTCTTCGGGCGCATCTACTGGGCGTTCATGGGCAACCACCACGCCAAGCAGATGTTTTACATCCCGCTGTTCAACCGCCGCTTCTGGCACGAGCTGATCTTCGAGCTGCGCTGGTATTTCTTCCTCGAACGCGAGCCGAAGAAATATGTGGGCCACAACCCGCTGGCGCAGATCGCCATGTTCTTCTTCATGACGCTGGGCCTGACCTTCATGCTGATCACCGGCTGGGCGCTTTATGCCGAGGGCGCGGGGCAGGGCAGCCTGCCCGACATGGCGATGGGCTGGGTGCTGGGGCTCGTGCAGAACAGCCAGCGGCTGCACACGCTGCATCATCTGGGGATGTGGGCGATCGTGGTCTTCATGATCATCCATATCTATGCCGCGATCCGCGAGGATATCATGAGCCGTCAATCCATGGTCTCGACGATGATCTCGGGGCATCGCACCTTCAAGGACGACCGGGTCGAGTAAAGAGCGCGCCGACGTCAAACATGACCCGGTCCAGGGCGCGGAGCAATCCGCGCCCGCTTTCATTCGCGCCGATTCCCGCCCGCCCGGGTCAGGCGGCTGCCAGCCGGGGTGGATACTGTCTTTTCGATTGTGCTGACATGTGGAATACTGGCTTCCGGTTCTCGGCGGGTTGCGCCCCGGTTTCCGCGCGCTTCTTCAATTCATTTCAATTGGTTAGATGTAATTCGCAGACTGCGCAGAATTTCCGCACATCGCCCCAGTGCAAAGCATATTTTCGGTCTTAATCCGGGGCGCAAAGCCCCCTGCCAGCAGCGGTTCAGGGAGGGACCCATGCCAGCGACCAGACCCGAACGGGTTCTCATTCTTGGAATCGGCAACGTGCTTTGGGCGGACGAGGGCTTCGGCGTGCGCTGCGTCGAGGAGATGGCCGAGACCTGCGCCCTGCCGGACGGCGTGAGCCTGCTTGATGGCGGCACGCAGGGGCTCTATCTGCTGCCGTTTCTGGAAGAGGCCGATGCGCTGATCGTCTTTGACGCGATCGACTTCGGCTATGCGCCCGGCACGCTCAAGGTGCTGCGCGATGAGGACGTGCCCGCCTTCATGGGCGCCAAGAAGATGAGCCTGCATCAGACCGGCTTTCAGGATGTGATCGCCACCGCCCAGTTCCTCGGCCGCTGCCCCGAACGCCTGACGCTGATCGGCTGCCAGCCGGTCGAGCTGGAGGATTACGGCGGCGGGTTGCGCCCCGCGGTGGACGCGCAGATCGCCCCCGCCATCGCCGAGGCCGTGGCGGAACTGGCGCGCTGGGGCATCGCCGTGACCCCGGGGCGCACCGCGGCCGAGGATCTGGCCGATCAGGCGATCCGCCGCGGCGCCTATGAACAGGGGCGCCCGCCCGCCGATACCGCTTGCCGCATCGGCGACGCGCGCTTCTTTCCCGGCGCCGAGAAGGAGCCCGCCTGATGTGTCTTGGCATTCCCGTGCAACTTCTGGCCGTCGAGGGCATCCGCGGTGATGTGATCATGGACGGCAGGCCCGAGCTGATCGACCTGTCGCTGACCCCCGAGGCCCGTCCGGGCGATTGGGTCCTGTCCTTCCTTGGCGCCGCGCGCGAGGTGCTGACCCCCGAGGCCGCCGCCCAGATCACCGCGGCGCTTGGCGCGCTGCGCAGCCTGATGGCCGGCGGTGACTTGGGCGATGCTTTCGCCGATCTCGAGGCGCGCCCGCCGCAGCTTCCCCCCCATCTGCAAGCCGCGCTCGACGCCGGCAAGACCGAGGCCTGAGCCGATGCACGACCATTTCC